>JAKSRU010000224.1 GCA_024403475.1 Lachnospiraceae bacterium
TATGAAATCTTTCAAGTGTGGGTGCATTGTCTTCTGCAAACTTTTTCTGTTTGCGTGAGGAAAAGTATCTTGTATTCATCATGAAACGGTTTTGTAGTCTGGGATGTTCTGACAAGTTCAATCCTGTCGGATATGTCATTTATCTTGCTGTGCTGATCATCAATTGTACTTGTCAGCATCACACGTTCAGCCATAACTACACTCGCAGTCGGTTTCAGTTCAGCTGTGCTTCTGATGTTGTAACCCTCAAGCATATTTATCATATCAGCAACGTTCTTCATGTTCTGAATGTCAGCCCATCGCTGTAAGCCTTTCGCTTCAAATTTGCTTGAATCAATAATGTTACTGCGATGATAACTGTAATTCTTAATACGCTTCTGAAGGCTGGTACTGCTCTTAAGGAAAAGGTTAATACAAAGTAATCATAAGACGGAACTGACATTCGTGTTGGTTCCGTTTTTTTATTCATCATGCAACTTGTAATTTGAAGATTTTTGTGTTATACTGTAATAGAAATAACCGAGGGCAAACTGCCTGACAAATCTGAATTTAGCGGAGAGGTAGAAAATGAATGATATTTTGACAAGACAGTTAGCAATAGATTTTTGTACTGACGTAGATTCTGTATTGAGTAAGGAGAATATATTTACAGAGTATAAAAGAATAGAAGGTCGAAGGATTTTTCAGGAAAGAGAGTGCTTTTTGAAAGTTGCAGTAGTAAATGGTAAAATTCTCGCTTCCGGAAAAAAGAATATTATAGAATGGGTTCGGGACAAATATAAAAACGGAAATGGTGCATGGTTTATGGATATGGAATGTCTGCACGAACTTGAGGAAGGTTTATCGAATTTTGGATGCCGCATAGGACAAGCACATCCCTTTTATATAGCAACGAATCAATCGGATGTCGAAACAAAAGATTATGACATTAGATTTTTTGTAGGAAAGGAATTAGAACAATTCAGAGGAGATGAACGCTTTGGAGAAGCATTTATCTTTGATGTTCTTCCAAAAGACGAAATCGGTGTAGGAGCATATAAAAACGGCAAAATTCTTGGTATGGCAGGTGCTACGAGTGATAGCGATATGATGTGGCAAATCGGCATAAATGTTATGCCTGAAGCAGAAGGACTTGGAATTGGAACAATGCTTGTTTCAATTATAAAAAATGAAATTTTATCTCGTGGTAAATTACCATTTTACGGCACATCAATGTCGCATACAGCATCGCAAAGGGTAGCCCTGGCTGCCGGATTTACTCCTGCATGGGCGGAATTATATTGCGTGTCTAAATGAACGATAAATTAGAATTTTATGATATGGAGGAGCTTGGGGGATGTTAAAAATAGTGTTATTTATTGCTTTTATTGGACATGTTTTATGCGGTATATGCGACTGCCTGCTATCATATAAGCCTAGTGGCAGATTAGATTTGAAAGGGGCATTAAAGTCTTCTGACAGGATGAGAGAAGTATTCAATGACTACCCGATTAAGTGGGCTCTTGTGTCCATAATGTTAGGCGTATGTGCAATTACTATGTTCGGATTTGGATATCTGGAATTAAGTAAATGTATGGCAGAATATTCAGGAGTGGCATCTTGGGTTATGTATATTTCAGCAATTGTATTTTTGATACCAATTGTTTGTCATCACATAATCTGTGGTTTGGTCGAGTGGTTTTATGTAAGACTGGGGAAAACAGATGAGGCAAGAGAAACTGCATTGGAATTTCAGAAAAAAACGATAGCAACGATGATAGTAGGATATCTGGGATTAGCTGTATTTCTCATCACTCTATTTATTATGGTTCTTACAGGAAAGACACCGCTTCCTCAATGGGCATGTGTTTTTAATACATTGCCACTTATGCTGGTTTTGACACCTACAAAGCTTCCTGCCAAGGGCAATATTGCCGGGGCTATTATGTATTTGGGATTGATTGTTTTGTTATAGTTAAATTCCAATTTTTCGGATTTAAACAAATTGCAGTTTGCTGGGATAAATTAGAATTTGTAGGGATGTAAATTCAATTTCCTTAATAAATGATTAGTAATGGTACATAAGAAAAGAGAGAATGAATGGAAGATAAGGCGAGTGGAGTGAAATGCGTACTTCGGTATATGGTAATAGCATTCTTATTACCATTTATTTGTGTTGTGTTGCAAAACTCTATTAAAAGTGATATTGTAGATTTTTTATTGTATGGAATTCAAGCAGCGTCTCCGAGTATAGCAGCAATTGTTGAAATCAAGTTCTTTGAGAAGAAAAGATTTGATGACTATTTTAATATTAATATAAGTAAAAGGGCTATAATAGTGCCTTTATTAGTGGCATGTGTTACGATGATGTTTTCAAAGATTATATATGCCGTTATTGTAGGGGATAGTATTATTATTTCAGGGTTATCCGTTAAGAGATGGATAGTTGTTTTGTGGGCATTTATTGCTGAAGAAGTAGGATGGCGTGGTTTCTTGGAACCATCTTTGAGAACTATTATAAAGACATCAGCCTTGGCAATATTTATAACAGGTATTATATGGAGCTGTTGGCATTACCATTATTTTATTCAAAATGGAATAGAAATACCTATTCTATTATTTGTAGTAGGAGCAGTTGCTGAAAGCTTTATCTATTCATATTTATTGATGTTTACAAATCGTAATCTGCTTTCCGCAATGACATATCACTTTTCGTGGAATTTGTTTTTGCATCTTTTTTTGATCAACCCTGGTGACAACAACGGAAGTTTGATTCCTTATATTGTAGTGGTTATATTTGAAATTGTAATAGTGCTAATTATGTTTTTTATTACCGGAAGTAAGTGGAATATTGTTAATAAAGAAGGCTGATTTGTACTTTACAGTTGATTTTATGTGTAATACACAGTATAATATAAATACAAATATGAATTTGTTATGCTAAAGGAGCCGAATCATATGAAAAAAGCATTCAAAATAATTGGAAAAGTATTCCTCGGGCTACTGATTCTTATCGTGTTATTTGTTGTAATTATGACGATATACAATCAGATCATGCTCAAAAAGAATAAAGATCTTTATGAAACTCCGTTGGGTCAGCTTGTCGATATCGATGGTCACAATATGAGCATCTATACTGAGGGTAAGGGCGAACATACCATAGTGTTCATGTCAGGCTGGGACACTGTTTCGCCGATACTGGATTTCAAACCGCTGTACAGCAGACTGAGCGATGATTACCGATGTGTTGTTATAGAAAAGTTCGGCTACGGATTCAGCGATATTGTGGACGGCGAAAGAGATTTTGATACCATACTTCGTCAGGACAGAGAAGCACTTAAAAAAGCCGGCATCGAAGCTCCCTATGTGCTGTGTCCTCATTCGCTGTCGGGTTTTGAAGCTACACTCTGGGCGCAGAAACACTCTGATGAGGTGGAAGCGATTGTCGGGCTGGATATGTGTACACCCAACTGTAAGGA
>JAKSRU010000225.1 GCA_024403475.1 Lachnospiraceae bacterium
ATGAATAATGGTGCAAGACGCAACTGTTATTTATGCGGCAGATGATATGTAGTCTGTTTTTATGGGGGAAAATATGAGAAAAATTGGGGGAGAGAAATTAGTCGGGATTTTTGATTTTAAACGAGTAATTGCGATATGTATCGCGATACTTACTGTGATAACGGCACTACCGGTTGTGATTAAAGCAGATGAGAATGAGGTTGTATCCGCATCTGCTTTGATTACGATGAAATTCGATTTTGGAGATGGTGCAGTTGAAGATGGCTATATCGGAGTATCTGCATCAATGAGATATAATTCCACCGATAAGTACGGATTTACCAATCCGTCGGCAGTGGAAAATATAACAACCGGTGAAAGTGGCGCATTAACAGCGGACGCAGTAAGTGTTATACCGAAATCTGATGGTCATGCTTTTAATGTTGATTTGCCTGTTGGCGTATACAAGATTACCGTTATGACCGGAAGTGATGCTTCTTCCTCAATCATGGCGGAAAATCACATTCAATTATTCTTTATGACCGGCACAAATGCGGTCGATTCCTTTATTATTCCTGTAACAGATGGTCAATTGAATATATATCCTATAGATGGTAAATCGGATTCAACACATTCACTTAGTGCGCTTGTGATTGAGCAGATTTCTGCGGGCAATACTACAAAGCCAACAATATGGGTTGCCGGTGATTCTACCACGGCCAGTTATTATAATGTTGCAGATGATGCAATGCGTGGCTGGGGTCAATACTTGGGAAGTTATGTTGATTCAGATATATATGATGTGCGCAATGTTTCGATTGACGGAATAGGCGCGGCGGAGCTTTTAGCATGCGGTCCTTTTGATACGGCAGAATATTATGGCAAAAGCGGAGATATTTTGATTATTTCAGTAGGGCTTAATGATTACATAGTAGCAAGCATTGAAAATAGTAATGCGCCGGATTCTACCGGATATGTTTACTATATGACTGAAATGATCAGACGCGCTAAAAATAAGGGGATGAAGGTTTACCTGGTAAAGCAGATTGGCCTGGAAAGTGATATTTCAAGATACCCGCTTATCAAAAAGCGCTGGTTTTCTGATGAGATTGATACAATGGCCGCGACAGAAGGGGTGGAAATCATCGATTTGTTTACTCCATGGCTGGTTTATTGTTTGGAAAACAACCACGGAGGAGCGCGTGATTGCTATACTGAGGACGGACTTCATCCGAACGAAATGGGTGCCATTAAGTTGGCTAAGATGGTAAAAGAACAGCTCTTTCCGGAACCTAAACCTGCTAATCCTTCACAAGAGAATTATGATGCGGAGTTTAACACAGCAGATACTATCGTTTATCAAACGGAAGTATACGGTGGCCCGGTGAAAAATCCCCACAAGGGCTTTGTCATGACCACATATGATCCCTTTATGGTAGATTCAACCGACGGCTATGAATACGGCATTGGTGGCGTGGCAGACAATGGTGCCTGGGATGTAGTTACTATCTGCAACGGTGCGATTTACTGGAAGAATATCAATCCTGCAATGGGCCAGTACAATTGGGACGCGATAGATAATATACTTGAAGCCTGCTGGAATCATGGAATGACCTATGTAATACGTATACTTCCGTATTCGCATCTTGTCGAAGAAAAGGATTTAGTACCTGATTGGGTATATGAATATGGTGCTACCAAGAAGACAGTTACGCTCGTAAGTGACCCGGATGAAGAATTGGAAGTTCCTGACTGGGGCAATGATAAATATATTGAAGCCTGCAAAATGCTGGCGAGTGCATTAGCAGAGAAGTATGACGGAGATCCCAGAGTAGAATGTATAGACATCCGTCCCTTCGGCAACTGGGGTGAATGGCATTTTTCACAGGTGATAGGAAGTGAAATGCCATCGATTGAAACTCAAATGGACATGATCAAGTATTATGCGGATGTCTTTGATGAAACTACAATCGCCATAACCTCTGATGCATATGGTGAGGTTTACGATTATGCTCTTGAATTGGGTGTAACCAAGCGTAATGATGGTATGATTGCGACACCCAACGAGGAGTGGGATTTGAGAAAGGCATATTATGCCGGTCTGCCTGCCATCGCAGAAAATGCCGGAACCTATAAAATGATGTGCGCCAACAGTGATGAACCGTATGGTCCTCTTAAATGGACTCCTACGCGTTTCCGCGAGTGTATTGAAATAGGTCATCTTTCTATATTGGCGTTGGATCAGGACAGTCACTGCAGCTATGAATTTTATCAGGAACAGCAGGAAGTAATCGATGAGATGTGTAATCGTATAGGCTACAATTACACAGTTACCTCGGCAAAAAGAAATGGTAACAAATTATTGGTTACTATCAAAAATACAGGTGTTGCTCCCAGTTATTTTAATATCGAATTATGTGCTGAAATTACTGATTCAAACGGAAATAAGCTTGGTACCTTCGGAAATCCGGTAAGAATTGAAAAGGGCTCATTTATGGATGAGACTGAGCAGACCTATATTTTTACCTATGACGGCGAATTGGACGATAATGCGTATCTGTGCCTTGCTATGTATGAGTGCGACAATAAACTGTTGCAGGGTAAGGATCCGTCAGTCAGGTTTGACAACAAGAATAATCTCCCTAATAACAAGCTGATGCTTATAGAGCAAAACCGCCAATTCCTGGTTGAGGGCTATTCGCTTGATATAGCAGATGGAGGTTTTTCACTTAATATTTATACGGATATTCCCAATGAATACAGCAATTATACGGTGCAGCTTGAATTGCCGGACGGAACTGTTACAGACACAAGAGTAAATGCTGCTAAAACGGTTCAGACAAATGGAAAGACATATCAGGTATTTGCCGTAAATGTAGCAGCTAAAGATATATCATCTCGGATTAAAATCAGGCTATACGATACCTCCGGAGCTATGTTTGGAGGAGTTGTTATGACTTCTGTGGAGGAATATGCAAGAGCGCTAAAAAAACGAGATGCAAAATACTCTGATTTTGTGGATGCTTTGCTGGTGTACGGATATTATGCTAAGGCTTATTTTTATGGTGAGGACATAAATGGTAAGCCCGGTAAAGTATATGGGTCGGTGGATTATTCTGCAATCGGAAATAAAATCACGACCGGTCAGGGTATAAGCACAGCCGGATATATCGGCTCATCATTGATCCTCGAGAGTAAGGTTATATTAAGGCATTATTTCAACAAGAGAGTCAGCAATTCCGTATATAAAAACGGAGTTTATTACGTTGAACATACCTTTAATCCTACGCAGTTTAATCAAAACTACGGAGGCTACAATTATTCGGTCAATGATTATATTAAGAATGTATTGTGCAGTGATCGGGATGCTAAATTGAAAAATCTTGTCAGTGCTTTGTATGAATATGAGATTGC
>JAKSRU010000226.1 GCA_024403475.1 Lachnospiraceae bacterium
TAGTTATTTGTATCTGTAGACAGGCATATTTAGATGTCTATTTCTCCGACCGGAGGGCGATATGAGATTTGTAATTGTAACAGGAATGAGCGGAGGCGGTAAGAGTACCGCGCTTAAGATGCTCGAGGATTCAGGCTTCTATTGTGTAGACAATTTACCTGTAACATTGCTTGAAAAATTTGCCGAACTGGTAACACAGCCCGGTACAGAATTAACCAAGATTGCGCTTGGACTTGATGTGCGCTCGGGACAATCTTTTATGGAACTTCCTTCGATTCTCGATGGGTTGCTCAGCAAGGATATTGAGGTTGAAGTATTATTCCTTGAGGCATCGGAGCGTTCACTTATCAGAAGATACAAGGAGACTCGAAGAGTGCATCCGCTCTCACCCGAGGGACGTGTTGAGGATGGTGTGCACAAGGAGAGGGAGGTCCTTTCCGATATTCGCAGCAAGGCAACCTATATCATTGATACCACCAATCTCCTCACCCGCGAGTTAAAGGCGGAGCTGCAGAGAATTTTTGTCGATAATGAAGAGTATAATAACCTCATTGTTTCGGTAATGTCATTCGGATACAAGCATGGAATACCTTCAGATGCAGACCTTGTGTTTGATGTAAGATTTCTGCCCAATCCATATTATATAGAAGAACTTAAGACAAAAACCGGCCTCGACCAGGAGGTACGCGATTATGTAATGCAGTTCGAGGAAGCAGGTCAGTTCCTCGATAAGCTTGAGGATATGATTAAGTTTTTGATTCCCAACTATATTAAGGAGGGAAAATACAGTCTGGTGATAGCCATCGGATGTACAGGTGGTAAGCACAGAAGTGTTACACTTGCTGACGGTTTGTACAAGCGTCTCAAGGATAAAGGCCATTACGGCTTGAAGCTTTATCATCGAGATGTTACTGTGCAGGGCAAATAATAAAGTATTTGAATTTACTGTGCAGGGCAAGTAATTAAGTATTTGGATTTACGGAGTAAGATATGTCATTTTCCGGAGATGTAAAAGAGGAACTGGCAAAGAAGATACCGCAGGCGAGACATTGTCAAATAGCAGAATTGGTCGGAATGTTTCATTATTGCGGACAAGTCGGACAGACGAAGGATGGGGCAATAACCCTTGGTTTTGCTACCGAAAGAGAATCGATTGTCAGAAAAGGCTTTACATTATTAAAGAAAACATATAATATATATACCGAATTGCGCTCGGATGATGCCTCTATGAGTGACTTTTTTGCGAAAGTAGGGGATTTGAACGAGCCGGTAAGCTCACTTATCATTAAAAATCCTTGTTGCCAGAGAGCTTTTTTAAGAGGCGTATTCCTGGCGGTCGGTTCGATTAATGATCCGGCTAAGGGTTATCATATGGAGTTTGTTTGTCCCACGGAGGCCAAGGCTGAACAGCTTAAATCCGTGATTATGAATTTTGGTATCGAGGCCAAAATCATAGTCAGACGAAACAGCTATGTGGTATATCTTAAGGAAGGCGAGAGCATTGTCGATCTTCTCAATGTCATTGAAGCAGTTAATGCATTGATGGAAATGGAGAATGCGAGAATTTATAAAGAGGTTACAAATTCTGTTAACCGTCGCATGAATTGCGAGATGTCCAATATTAGGAAGATTGTAGAATCTTCATCAAGGCAGATAGAGGATATTTTGTATATCAGAGACCATTACGGAATAGATAAACTGCCGGAAGCATTGGCTCAAATGGCCTATGTACGGTTGGAATTTCCTGAGGCACCGCTTCAGGAGCTCGGCGAACAGCTCGATCCGCCTGTCGGAAAATCGGGAGTCAACCACAGACTCAGACGATTGAGTGAATTTGCCGATAAATTGCGCGTGGAAATGGGCGATGCGCAACGCCCTGAGGAGATCTGAGGAGATAAGAGGAGTGTTCGCTCAGTAAAATGAGAGGACGGTTATGAAAGGAAAAGCAACATGCAGAACAAGACTATTACAGTAAACATTGAGAATGGTTTGGAAGCAAGACCTATCGCATTGCTCGTTCAGGAAGCAGGAAAATTCGATAGCCGCATCCACCTCGAAATCGGAACCAAGAAGGTTAATGCGAAGAGCATTATGGGAATGATGAGCCTTGGACTTACCAATGGTGATGACCTTACCATCATCGCTGACGGAAGTGACGAGGAAGCAGCAGTAGCAGCTCTTGCAGAGTTCCTTACTGAGTCAAAGTAATTTTGGTTCTGGGTTTTTTATATTGATTTTTCACGAGGCGAGGGCAATATTTTTATTGTCTTCGCTTTTTGTAGCTTGAGGTTAGTTTAATGTTTGAAAAAAAGATGCTTTTTGTATACAATCCCAAGGCCGGCAAGGCTATGATTCGCAGTAAGCTTGCAGATATATTGGATGTATTTACTGTGGCCGGATATGAAATAACGATTGTGCCTACCCAGAAGCATGGTGACGCTACAGATATTGTGGCAGCCAAGGCGGGTGAGTATGATATTGTTGTATGCAGTGGCGGAGACGGCACTCTATGCGAGAGTGTAAACGGCATGATTACGAACGGTGCTCGTACTCCTATCGGCTATATTCCTGCCGGCTCTACCAACGATTTTGCAGGTACTCTCAGTATTCCTAATGATATGGTAAAGGCTGCGGAGATGGTTGTAAACGGCAATAAGTTTAGCTGTGATGTCGGAGAGTTCAATGACAGTAAGTTTATATATGTAGCTGCCTTTGGTGTGTTCAGTGAGGTTTCTTATTCTACCGATCAACAGATTAAAAATGCATTAGGCCATTCGGCATATATTCTGAGCGGCGGCAGATCAATCATTAATGCACAGGCGCAGAATATGAAGGTTACTTCGGGCGACCTTTCCTTTGAGGGAGAGTTTATCTACGGAATGGTATCAAATTCCAATCAGGTAGGCGGCTTCCAGGGAATAATGGGTGAGGGAGTTGACCTTCACGACGGTGAGTTTGAGGTTACTCTGATTAAGGATCCCAAATCCCCTCAGGAGCTCAACCGAATACTGGTTTCACTACTGGAAAGAAATCTTGATAATGAAATGATGTATAGCTTCAAGACCTCTGATGTAGTGTTTGAATGTGAGGAGGAAGTGCACTGGGCACTCGATGGTGAGGATGGCGGAGCACATAAAAAAGTACACATCAAAACTATTCACAATGCAGTAGATATTATTGTTGATTCCGAGAGAAAACTGTTGGAAGTAGAGGAATAGTGTGTTATAATTTTCACGAACTTATGAAATAACTCTGCCAAGGCGCAGAGATGATTAATATTTTATGGAGGTATTAAGTTATGTTAGTTTCAGCAACAGATATGTTGAAGAAGGCAAAGGCAGGCCACTATGCAGTAGGTCAGTTCAACAT
>JAKSRU010000227.1 GCA_024403475.1 Lachnospiraceae bacterium
CCGCCTTCGGTTTCCTTAAAATTGGTAACCGTTGTTCCCGGTACTGATTCATATACGAACAATCCGTTTTTCTCAAGCTTTGTGATCTCGTTAAAGGTCTTTACCTTAAGTAAATCGCCGTTAAACGGAAAATCCTCAACCTTTGATTTCTTAGCTAACTCATAATTACCAAAACTGATACTTCCATCCGCTTCTACACGGAGCAACTCGTTAATAACAGCCATGTATGTGTACCTCCTGGTTTACATAACTTTTAGGGTTCCCCACCCAAGTTCCTTTTGTTTAATTGTATATCGTTTCACCCGTTATCGTAAATAGAAAGTTCTCAAATTTACAAAAATTTAACTTTGATTATTTGACTGTAAAGGTTACCTTATTGTCCTTGAATCCAACGGTCACTTTGTCGCCGGGCTTAACTCTTTTTGCAAGGATTTCCTCGGCTAATGCATCCTCTACCGCAGACTGAATTCCACGGCGAAGAGGTCTTGCTCCCATCTTCTTATCAGCATACTTTTTAACAATATGCTCCTTGAGGCCTGCAGTGAATGAAAGCTTGATATTCATCTGGCTTTCGCAGCGCTTCTGAAGCTCTGAAGCAAGCAGATTAACGATTGCCTTCATGTCATTATCATTGAGCTGATGGAATACTAAAATATCATCAATTCTGTTGATGAACTCAGGCTTGAAGGATCTCTTAACCTCCTCCATAACCGAAGACTTCATCTTCTCATAATCCTTGCTCTCACTCTTGTCTGATGCGAAGCCGAGATTTTTCGGGTCAACTATTCTCTGCGCACCGGCATTTGAGGTCATGATAAGGATGGTATTCTTGAACGATACCTTGCGTCCCTTAGAATCCGTAATATGACCTTCATCAAGCACCTGTAAAAGTACATTGAATACATCGGGATGTGCTTTTTCAACCTCATCAAAAAGAACAACGGAATAAGGATTCTTGCGAATCTTGTCGGTGAGCTGACCGCCCTCCTCAAAGCCTACATAGCCCGGAGGCGAACCGATCATTTTTGAAACGGAATGACCTTCCATATACTCCGACATATCTACTCTGATGATTGCATCCTCAGAACCAAACATTGCCTCTGCAAGAGCCTTGGAAAGCTCTGTCTTACCTACACCGGTAGGTCCTAAGAACAGGAATGAACCGATAGGTCTGTTAGGTGATTTAAGACCTACACGACCTCTGCGCATAGCCTTGGAAATAGAGCTTACCGCTTCCTCCTGACCGATTACTCTCTTGTGGAGAATAGACTCAAGCTTGAGGAGTCTCTCGCTCTCTTTTTCTGCAAGCTTGGTGACAGGAATTCTGGTCCACATAGCTACAACATTAGCGATTTCTTCCTCGCCTACAGAGCATGCATACTCATCATTCTTGGCAGCCTTCTTTTTCTCATTTCTATAGTACTTCTTGATCAGAGCCTCACGCTTATCCTTGATTTCTCTAGCCTGTGCGAAGGCTTCCATTCTGATTGCAAGTTCAATCTGATTATCCAACTGCTGAACCTGCTCCATGATATCAGCATACTTGTCGGTATGGCCGAGAGACTTAAGTCTGGCACATGCAGCAGCCTCATCAATAAGGTCAATTGCCTTGTCGGGAAGGTTTCTGTCATTTATATATCTTGCTGACAATCTGACAGCTGCAGATACAGCCTCGTCAGTAATAGCCACATGATGATGCTCCTCATACTTGTGCTTGATACCCTGAAGAATACGTACTGCCTCCTCCTGTGAAGGCTCCTCAACAGTTACAGGCTGGAAACGTCTCTCAAGTGCAGCATCCTTCTCTATATACTTTCTGTATTCGGAAATAGTGGTAGCACCGATAAGCTGAAGCTCTCCTCTTGCAAGTGAAGGCTTCATGATATTTGAAGCATCAATAGCACCCTCTGCGCCACCGGCTCCAATCAAAGTGTGAAGCTCATCAAGGAAAAGAATCACATTACCGTCATCGGTAACCTCCTTGATAATCTTTTTGATACGCTCCTCAAATTCTCCGCGGTATTTACTTCCTGCAACCATTCCCGAAAGGTCCAGAGTAAGAAGCCTCTTGTTCTGAACTGTAGGAGGTACATCCCCGGAAACAATACGCTGTGCGAGACCTTCAACCACTGCTGTCTTACCTACACCGGGTTCACCGATGAGGCAGGGATTGTTCTTGGTTCTGCGGCTGAGAATCTGAATCACACGCTGAATTTCATTCTCTCTTCCGATTACGGGGTCAAGCTTGCCGTTAGCTGCAAGCTCAGTCAGATTTCTGCTGTACTGAGAAAGCATAGAGGGCTTGCCCTTTCCGCCCTTACCGCTCAAATCTTCCTTGGCAAGTGCAGGGTCCTGGCCGATTGCCGCAAGTAACTCCGCATAGATTTTCTGAATATTAGCGCCAAGAGTCATGAGCAGTCTGAGTGCTACATTTTCTCCCTCTCTGATAATAGCAATGAGAATATGCTCGGTTCCCACTTCCTTCTGTCCGAAGCGCTCTGCCTGCTTGCGAGCCTCCTCCATAATGAGTTCGGCACGAGGTGAGAAAAGCCCCTTCTCAAGATTGGTCACATTATTATCAAAGGTAAGCATCTCCTTGATCATATCCTGATACTTGGCATTCTCGATTCCGTTATCAAACAAAACCTTCGCTGCAATGCTGGTACCCTCGGTAAGAATACCTGCCAGAATATGCTCAGATCCGATGTAACCCTGATGCAGTTTTTTTGCACACTTGCCGGCTTCATTAATAGCGGCCTGTGCCTTGGGTGTAAACTTATCCACTCTGTTAATTCTCCTTAATCAAATTACTGTCAGCTATTTGGTGCTTTTCTATATAAACCATATGAAAACTCGTTCTTCATACATCATATAAAAGTTTTATTCCAGCCAACCGTAATCGTTATATATTTCATCTATCATTGCATGCAGATTCTCGCGTGATATATCTCTGCATACTGCCTCCATCACCATAGGACGAAGCTTGGCCTTGAGCTGCTGCATATGCTCCTCCTTGACCACATCCACAGCAATGACAGCTCCCCTGCGACGGTCTACCTTGACATAGCCGTCCTGGCGCAATACCGAATACGCTTTATTGACAGTGTGCATATTGATTCCGATATCATCCGCAAGCTGTCTGACGCTCGGCAAAGCGTCTCCCTCATGGTACTGATCAAGAGCGATACCAAGTATTATTTGATTTCTAAGCTGAAGATATAGTGCTTCATCACTGTTAAAATCAATCTCTATATACATAGCAATATCCTCTGTTATACGAATAATATAACAAAACAGGATATATCTCAAGTACACCGGCGGTTAAAATTCTATAAA
>JAKSRU010000228.1 GCA_024403475.1 Lachnospiraceae bacterium
TGTCCCTATAACAAAGAAGCAAAGTACACTATCAAGCATACTTTGCTCTGATTATTTTTACACTTACTTAGCGAGCAGATATACCATTACTCCGACAACTGCCTGAATAATCGCAAATCTGAAAACACACTGTGTGTTTGACCAGTTGTTAACCTTTCTCACCTGATCATGAAGAGGAGTTCTCACATTTTTGAGAATCTTGATTTTCAAAAATCTGAGCAGGAACACCTTAACCAGTCCGAGTCCTCCGTCAAGAATCAACACAATCGCAGTCGGTATGTACAAAAGAGGCGCACCCGATTTAAGAATTGCAATTGCAATGAAAAGACCTATTGCTCTTGATCCTCCATCGCCCATCATCAGAATACTGGGCGTAGCATTAAACCACAGATATGCAATGATTGCAAATATCAGAATAAGTATCTGAGGTGCAAATTCAACCTCACCCATTTTGCCGATGATTCCGAATATAGTCATCAGTGTGATAATTGAGAGTGTACCTGAAAGACCATCTACACCATCTGCACAGTTGGTAACATTAATGCTTACCCAAATAAGTATTACAGAACAAATTGCAAATACCCATACCGGCATATGGAAGGTTATTCCGCCAAATCCAAGATGGATATTTGTCTCATTGTGGAACAAATATACTGCTGTAGTTAAAAGTGCTATCAGCAAATCCAAGGCACCCTTGAGATACTCTCCCCAAGGCGACTTAGAAGCATCATCGAGGAAGCCTGTTGCCATAGCTCCCGCCACTAGAATCAGATAGTAGATATACTCCATCTTCATCGGCGCCAATACCAGGCTGACAACTACATATACCAATATAAAAATTATACCTGCGCCTCTGGGCTTACCTGCTGACTTTTTGCCATCGACTGCGAAATCTCTTCCGCCATCCTTGGGTAAATACTTATGAAGTCCCGCAGTAAAAACAACGGTCAATGCAAATGAAAGCAACAGCGACAGCGGTAGCATATACTGCTGTACTGCTTCAGGAATTATATTATAAAGCATACTTGCCTCCAAGCGATCTTATAAAGTCTGCAAGCACCTGTGCTGCTTCATAGTGCGAAGCAGGTGAAGGGTGGCAGCAGGATGCTATTCCGTTTCTTTCAACATCCTGAGGTGCCAGGTATACATTGTATACCTGCTCAAAACCGCTCTTTTTCTTAAATTCTTCTACTGCTTTAACCTCTGAGCTGTACAGATTGTCACCCATTATACCAAAAGCACATATTATAGCAGCCTTGGGGCGAACTCTGTGAACCTGCTCAAGGAATTCAACATACTTTTCTTCAAAGTATGCGCGCTTGTCCATATCCTGCTGAACATAGCTGTCATCGTTGGTACCGAGATTGATAACCACGATATCAGGCTTGCGTTCCTTCTTGCAATCCCACGGAATTTTCTGCATTTCCATTCCGCGGAAGGTGTTATAGCTATATGAAAAAATCTCATAATACGGAGGTACCAGTTCTGTGAGCTTAGGAACCTTCGGATTAGAAGTATATCCGGAAATAATACCGTGACCGCTGTACGAAACAAGACTGTAATCGGCCTCAAGCATCTGTGCGGTAACATAAGCAAATGCTTTTGCACAGTTCTCGGTAGGTGTAGAGAAGGGATACAAATCATTAGGTGTATCCGCTCCATAACCACAGGTAATTGAATCACCGATAAACTCGATATATTTTTTAGACTTCTTGGTGGGCTTAACCGGAGGATTTACCTTGAAATCAACTCCATCCTTGTGTTCAGCCTGCACTGTTATGGTACCAAGACCTACTGAAGACATTCTGGGCTCTGAAAGCTTTACAATTTTAACTACATGCTTTTCTACAGGAAGCATCGGATCGTCACCGTATACTACAAAGGTCTCGCGCTCCTTTTTGATAACCGTATCAAGATGAATAATACCGTCAACAATTACCATTACTCTCGCCTGGTCTCTCCAAGGCTGAGGCTCTACTTCAGGAACTGTAGTAGTACTGTCACCGTAGAAATTAACAATAAGCATTTTTCCGGTGTAGGTAAACTCGACGCCGCTTGCTGAAAGGCTTAACAATCTGCAATCATCAAGCATAACGCTTCTTCCAAGCGGTCTTACAAAATCCTCGGTAGGTAAAAAAGAGAACACCTTCAACTTTTTCTTCTTAGCTGCCATAATAGCTTCCTTTCGTTATTACAGGTTAAGTCCCTTGGCTTCATCACATCCCATTACGATGTTCATACACTGTACTGCAGCACCTGACGCACCCTTGCCGAGATTATCAAAGCGAGTAGCAACCACTACTCTGTCCTCGTTACCGGTTACGTAGATTTCAATTCCGTCCCAACCTGAGCATCCGTCTGAGAAAATAACTCCGCCGGCTTCAACATCTGCTCCGAAGGGCATCACCTTAATAAACTTCTCACCCTCATAGAACTTAGCAAACATATCCCTGATTTCCTCGGGTGTCTTCTTGGTCTTAAGAAGGTCTGTGTAAAGAGGAAGCTCCACAACCATTCCGCTGTAATAATCAGTGGTAAGGGGTGAGAAAAGAGGCTGTCTGGTAAGTCCGGTAATCTTCTGCATTTCCTTTAAATGCTTGTGAGTCTGTCCCCAAGCATACATTCTTGCAGAGCCATACTTTTTATCTCTATCGGGATTCTCATACTCACCGATAAGCTTCTTGCCGCCTCCACTGTAGCCGGATACTGCGAATGCAGAAACAGGATAATCCTCAGCAATAATGCCCTGCTCTATAAGAGGGTATGCCAAAGTGATAAATCCGGTAGCATAGCAGCCGGGAACTGCAATTCTCTTGCTGTTTTTAATCTTATTTCTGAACTTCTCACCAAGCTCCGGATAGCCATATGCCCAATCCTCGTTGGTTCTGTGTGCAGTTGAGGTATCAATGATAATTACATTCTCATTGGTAACAAGTGATACTGCCTCAATTGCAGCAGCATCGGGAAGGCACAAAAATGTGATATCCGACGCATTTATGTATTTGCTGATTTCAGCGGGGTCCTTACGAAGTTCTGTAGGGATTTTGAGAAGTTCAATGTCATCTCTTCCCTCAAAGCGCTCAAAAATTCTAAGTCCTGTTGTACCTTCGCTTCCATCAATAAAAATCTTAGTCTTCATGTTTGTCTCCACCTAGTGTTAGTCTTTAAAATAAATAAAAGCACATTTGGAATAATTGTATCACAAATGTGCTTTGTATTCACTATTTATCAACGCATAACCTTCACAGAAATATTCCGTCATTTCATGAATTTAATTAGCATTTTTACCATTTTTAGTCAATTCCCAGAA
>JAKSRU010000229.1 GCA_024403475.1 Lachnospiraceae bacterium
CGTCTCACTTCGCTCCCTCGCATCGGCATCTCCATCCGGCCGGATTTTTAATTTTATATATTTAAAATTCTATAACTTCCTTCCACAAATCTTTCCTCTAATTTTGCCACTTTTCTATTAAAGCATTTAGCAAATTAAGATGTCTTATGTGCCAAACAAAATATACAAAAAAAGCGATATGCCTTCAACTGCAATACAATTGAGTGCATATCGCTATTATTAGTTCACTGTTTATTAGTTCTTGAATGAGTGAATGGGAGCAGGGATTCTACCTGTTCTGTTCACAAAAGCATCACATGAATAATTGTTTACAGGCATAATAGGTGCATAACCAAGAAGTCCACCGAACTCTACGATTTCACCAACACCCTTTCCTACTACAGGAATAACTCTTACTGCGGTAGTCTTCTGGTTAATCATACCGATAGCAAGCTCATCAGCGATAATACCTGAAATAGTGGTAGCCTTGGTATCTCCGGGAATTGCAATCATATCAAGTCCTACAGAGCATACGCAGGTCATAGCTTCAAGCTTCTCAAGAGTAAGTGCGCCTGCCTCAACTGCATTAATCATACCCTGGTCTTCGCTGACAGGAATAAATGCACCACTGAGTCCGCCTACATATGAAGAAGCCATTACACCGCCCTTCTTAACCTGATCGTTCAAAAGTGCAAGTGCCGCTGTGGTTCCGGGAGCGCCTGCATACTCAAGACCGATTTCGCAGAGAATATCTGCTACAGAGTCACCGATTGCAGGTGTGGGAGCAAGACTCAAATCTACGATTCCGAAAGGAACTCCAAGCATAGCTGAAGCTTCCTTTGCAACAAGCTGACCAACACGTGTAACCTTGAATGCGGTCTTCTTTATAGTCTCACAGAGAACCTCGAAGCTCTCACCTCTTACACTCTCAAGTGCTTTTTTGACAACACCGGGTCCACTTACGCCGACATTAATAATTCTGTCAGCTTCGGTAACACCATGGAAAGCTCCTGCCATGAACGGATTATCATCTGGAGCATTGCAGAATACAACAAGTTTTGCACATCCAAGTGAATCATTCTCCTTGGTAAGCTCTGCTGTTTCCTTTATAACTTCACCCATAAGTCTTACAGCATCCATGTTAATACCGGTTCTGGTAGAACCAAGATTAACAGAGCTGCATACAAGCTCTGTAGAAGCAAGAGCCATGGGAATAGACTTCATCAAAAGTTCATCTGCCTTGGTAGCACCCTTGCATACAAGCGCCGAATATCCACCAAGGAAATTAACTCCAACCTCATGTGCTACAGCATCAAGAGTCTTTGCAATCTGAACAAAATCCTCGGGAGTCTTGCAGCATGCACCGCCGACAAGAGCGATGGGAGTTACAGAGATACGCTTATTTACAATAGGAACACCGATTTCCTTTGCAATGGTCTCTCCGGTAGCTACGAGATCCTTAGCAGAATTATAAATCTTGTCATGAATCTTTTTGCAGCATGCATCAAGATCGGAATCTATACAGTCAAGAAGGCTGATACCCATAGTAATGGTACGGACATCAAGGTTCTCTTCTTCAACCATCTTATTGGTTTCAATTACTTCGAACTGGTTGATCATTTTTTATCCACCTTTATTATCAATGTTTGTTAAAATGCACCACGCAATTAGATACGATGCATAGCCTCAAAAATCTCTTCCTTCTGGCACTTGATAGAAACGCCAATCTCCTGACCAAGCTTATCAAGATCATCACATACTACGCTGTATTCCTTGCCTGATCCGTTCATATCCGCAATCATCATCATATTGAAATAGCCGGAAACGATAGTCTGTGAAATATCGAGAATATTTATAGAGTTCTCTGCAAGATATGTGCAGACCTTAGCAATGATGCCGACAGTATCCTTACCAACTACAGTAATAATAATCTTCTTCATAATTTCCTCCGGGCATATAGCCATTATTTGCTGATAAATATTTAACAATAGATAAACACAAATTGCAAGTGTTATATTTAACGAACCTTTATATTTCAATCAATTCAGAGGGTTCACTTCTCTTCGCAACAGAGATATTAAAATCATCTCCGCGATAATTATTTTCCTCTGACATTGTGATTTCGAGTCTAACCGCCTCGTAAGCTAAATCGGGCAAATTATTCTCCTGTGATAAATGTCCCAGGAATACCTTCTTTGTTCCGTCATGAAGGATTCGCGAAAGAAGTCTTCCTGACGCTTCGTTTGAAAGGTGTCCCCTGTTACCGAGAATTCTTTGCTTAAGCGGATAAGGATACGGTCCTACCTGAAGCATTTTTATATCATGATTAGCTTCAATTAAAAGAGCATCCATATTGCTCAGGCAATCAACTGTGTACTCATCAAACGTACCTAAATCGGTACATACCGCAACCTTTTTATTCTCACAGCTTATTCTGTAAGCAAGAGGATTAGCCGCATCATGAGAAATTCTCATAGGATTGATTGTTAAATCTCCTATCATAAATTTCTTATCCGCAACAATGGGAACGAACAATTGCTCATCTATAACACCGGTTGCTTTATCTTTAGTGATTGCATCCAGTGTCTCGGCGGTTGCATAAATCGGAATTCCATACTTTCTTGAAATAACCCCCAACCCACCGATATGATCGGAATGCTCATGCGTAATTAATATTCCGCTCAAATCTCTTCCGGTCAATTCTATATCATTCAAAGCATTCTCAATTCGTTTACCGCTGATTCCAACATCGACTAATACATGAGTAGTTTCAGACCCGGTATAAATACAGTTGCCACTACTTCCGCTGGCAAATGCACAAAATCTCATAATACTATCCTTTAATTCCTATTTATTATTAATCTATTTCCAATAGATTTCGAGCACATCACCCTCATTCAACGGCTTCATATACTCAGCATTCTCACCATTAATCAATGTCACCACATTCCGTCCGGCAGGATTGCGTAAGTCAAAGTCGATATAGTCGAATACATCCACAAATACATACTGTTTCTTACCGCTCATTACAACTTCCTTGCCGTTAGCGACAATTTGTATCGAATGAACAACAGGCTCGTTATTATCAGACTCTTCTGCCTCTGAATTCTCCTCAGCCGCTACAGTAGCATTACTTTCTGCCCTCTCGTCAACTTCATCACTCTCATTAAGTTCTGAAGTATCAATAGCATCCACAGTAACATCAGCTTCATTTACCTCTTCTGTAGCCATTGTATTTTGCGCTGCCTCTTTGACAGAAAAATCCAAGGTGAAATCCTCGTATACGCGCGTATTAACATTTGCAGGAGTTCCATTTACAAGAATTG
>JAKSRU010000023.1 GCA_024403475.1 Lachnospiraceae bacterium
TGCTTTGGAGGTGAACTGTTTTGGCGGCAGAATATTAATCTGCAGAAACAGTTGTCAGCATTTATCTGAACGAATAAAATAGAATATAGAAAAATACAAAAGCAGAATAGTCAATTAATTGGCTATTCTGTTTTTGGTAGCAGGAGTATTGCGGATGGATATGACGGATGAACAGCTTGAAGCGCAGATGATGGGCTACAGTAAATATAAACAGCGTGTGTTTGACAGCAGCTATACAAAGCTGATGCTTAAAAGCATTGTAGACCACAGAGACGGTATCATCAAAAAGTATACAGCGAGTGAGAACAAGAAGCTTACCAATGTTTTGGGAATGTGCTATGCAGAGGGCATATTTGCACCGGTGGATTTCGACGGTACGATGCTTGATGCAGAGGATGTATTTGCTGCAGTGTATTCATATGACATTGATTTTACCATCAGGAAAAAAGCTACCGATAAATTTGTGCTGTGGGTGCTTTTTACCAATGATCCGTATTTGCCGGTGCTTCCGATGGTCAATATTCAAAGTGTAAGCTTTGGAGAAATGCTCATTCACAAAAAGAGAAATGACTTTGTCCCCGTGGTAGAAAAGCTGTGTCCTAACCTGAAATACCCGGTATGCAGCCTTAAGGAATTTGAAAAACTGCTTAAGTCCGAGCATACAGTACGAGGAAAGCTTGAAAAGGAATTTATATTCGGACAGCTTTATGATGCAATGAATAGAATAGGCTTGTATGAGCCTATGTCAATCTCTTACGAGCTGGGAGGAATGTCGAGAGATATTCTCACTAGGAACGGATATTATTTATAAAATAAAGTGTAAAATAGTGTGTAAATATAATAAAATGATATTAGTAACAGTTAGGTATTTTTCATTTTGATATGGGGGTATTCAGTTATGTGTAATCGTGATGAATTGGATGCATGCTGCAGCAGAAAAAAGGGAACACCTTTTATAGTAAAATTTCTTGGATTAATCGGCGGTTTTGTGCTTGCCAATATTGCAGGAACAGCAGCAGTATATGTTCGCAATATGAAGAAGATGAAGGAGAATGACTGCCAGTATAAGGCTATGCATTCGGTGACTATGAACAAGGGAGTGGTAAGCCTCAGTGGTGATATTCAGAAGGCTTATCTTACCTGTATGACAGGCATTATGGATATCAATTTTACTGAGGTGCCTGTAAACGGTGATGTATACCTTGATATTGTTTCATTTATTGGCAAGGTTAATGTTAATCTTCCCATTGGAGTTAACGTTGATTTCGATGGAGACGGAATGTGTGAGAGTCTCAAGAATGTAGTTCCTGAGTATTACGAGGAGGGACCTACTGTCCACATCATAAGACATAATTTTGCAACCAAACTTTCTGTACGCGCGGTTCAGAGAGGTTGAAATTCGTGATTTGTTCGGCAGCGGGTTCAAATATGCTTATTTTTAGATAATAGTGATAAGAAAAGACATTTTGTACAGTTATTGTGTGAGATGTCTTTTTTTTATTGGTATTGTATAATTATTGTGGGGGAATAATAAAATGTATTGAAGGAGTTAATTGGGAAGGATTATGAAAAAGAAAATTTTGGCTGCACTGATGGTAGCAGCAGTAATGCTTGTAACAACGGCATGCGGAAATGTGAGTGAAGGCATAGAAAACGGAGGCAGCGAAGGAGTAACAATTACAGATGAAAATCCTGCTGATGAAACTGCTAAAGACAATGAGTCCGATGAACCTGCAGATGCCTCCGTTGATATTTCCGGTGATGATACTAATGAAACCGATGCTGATGAGGAAGAGGCTCCTGTAAAGACCTGGTATGAGACAATGCTTGATATATCTGTCAAATCAAAGGGCAATAATTACAGAGTCAAAAAGGTTTTGGAGAAGGCTCGCTCGGGTGAAACTGTAAATGTTGCAATGCTGGGCGGTTCAATCACAGAGGGTGCAGGTGCTACCACAAATGATGAAGGCTATGCATATCAGTTTGCAGATAAATTTAAGGAAACCTACTGTGCAGGAGACAACCTGAACTTTGTAAATGCCGGATTGAGCGGAACTCCTTCCTCTTTGGGAGTTATGAGATATCAGAGGGATGTTGTGGATGCGCTCGGAACAGCACCGGATTTGTTGGTTATCGAGTTCGCAGTAAATGACTGGCAGGAGGCGACCGGAGGAAGAGCTTTGGAGAGCCTAATTTACAGAGCGCTTACCGATAATGAAGAATGTGCTGTTATACTTTTGTACTCTTCATCAAAGGGAAAGTGGAATGTGCAGAGCGATATGAATCCGTACGCGACTTATTACGGAGTACCGTCGGTAAGTGTGCTGGATGCGATTAAGTCAACTACCGAAATCAGTGATAATGACTTTTTCTATGATGAGTATCATCCCAAGACATACGGACATACTATAATGTGCGATTGTCTTATGAATTTGTTCGATGTGCTTGATAAGGCAGAAGAAAATGTTCCCTTCGAAATACCGGAGACACCCAAGAAGGGACGCGAGTTTGCAAATATGACTCTTGTTCAATCAGATTCAACAGGAATATCAATTGACAAGGGTGCATTCTCAGGTACCGACAATAGTGTTCAGAGCTGTTACTTTACTAAGAGCAGTTGTTTCCCTAAGAACTTTATGAAGGGTAGCGAGGCAGGCGGTCCGCTTAAGATCACCGTTAAGTGCAGGACTATGCTTTTAGACTACAAGACTGCCAATGATGGTAGCTTTGGTACAGCTGAAGTTTATGTTGACGGTGCGCTTGTGACAACTCTTGAAGGTAATTCCTCAGGCGGTTGGAACAATAATAATGTAGTGCTGATTATCGATGAATCTGAAGCTGAGAATCATACGGTGGAGATAAAAATGGCAGATGGCTCTGAAAACAAAAAATTCACAGTGCTTTCTCTTGCATATAATTAAGGTAAGCTATGAATTGTGAGCTGTTTTTTGACGATATAAATAGTAACGGATGAAGTGTGTTCGTGGTTGAATAGGTGTCAACGGGGGATAGCCTATGAATATTGAAAACAATTGGTGCACGCTTAAGATTGATAATGAATCGATGCATGCTCTGATGTGCCTGCACGCTCCTAAGGGAGAGGATGAGATGGTCATATCGGAGGAATTGGTGCGTGAATTTTTAGAGGCGCAAAAAATCGTTTACGGAATCAGTGAGGTAGATATCAATGCCATAGTTCATCACATGGCATACGGAACATATGCTTGTGTGGCTCAGGGAAAAGCAGCCACCAAAGGTAAGGACGGCTTTTATGAGTTTTGCAAGGATATGGAGGATGTGAAAAAGAAACCGCTCGTAATGCAGGACGGCTCCGTGGATTACAAGAATTCACTTACTCTTGCAACGATATCGGAGGGAGAGCTTTTAGCCATATACAGACCACCGACAGATGGTGAAGAAGGCTATGATATATTCGGTAATTTTCTTAAGCCTTTAGGACGCGGTAAGGATGCTTTACCTCTTCGTGGAAAGGGAATCAAACCGGACGAAGAAAAGGTGAATTTCTATGCCGAGTACAGCGGTCACATAGTGATGGAAGGTACGCATATTTCTATCGAGAAGCTGTATAGAGTTAGTTCCGACCTTGATATAGAAGTCGGTAATATTAATTTCGATGGTGATGTTGAAGTAATGGGCGATGTGCGCAGCGGAATGGAGATTAATGCCAAGGGAAACGTATTTATACACGGTCATGTCGGAGCCAGTAAAATTACCGCCGGGGAGAACATTACGATTGAAAAGGGTATTCAGGGACGAGACAATTGTGAGATTACGGCAACCGGTGATGTGGCCTGCAAATTCGTAGAAAGATGTTATATAGCAGCAGAAGGCAATGTGTATGCGGATTCTATTCTGAATGCCAGAGTAAAGGCCTCGAAGCAGGTCTTGGTTACATCTAAGAGCGGTGTGGTGGTCGGATGTGAAGTATACGGAATGACAGGCGTAATAGTTAAGGAGGCGGGCAATGATGCCGGTACACCTACCTTAATCAGAGCAGGAATTCCGAAGATCGAATATGTCAGAGCAAGAGAACTGACCGAGAGAATTAAAAAGATTGATGAGCAGACAGCAGAATTAAATGAGCATATGGAGATGCTGTCCTTTGCTGAGCATCATGACAGCTCGAATACGGTGGCTGAGAAAAAGACTCAGATTATGAGGGCTAAGATTGTACTTGCCTCAGACCGTAAGGTTTGTCAGGAGGAGCTTGACAAGATAAATGAGAGAATAAGGGCAAATGCTGATAACTCCTTTATAAATGTGACCGGAACAGTTTTCCCCGGTGTAAGAATATATATCGGAGATGTGCCGTATTTGGTGCCGGAAGCTGTTAAGGAAGTAAAATATTTGGTGAAAAACGGGGCAGTGCTTGCCTATGGAATTGATGAGAATATTGACGATCTGTAATATTTGAGATTCGAAAATATATAAAAAGCAATTGAGGAATTAATATGGTTTATACAGTAACATTTAATCCGTCTCTTGATTATATTGCTTCCGTAGATAATTTCACGGTTGGTCGAGTTAATCGTACCAATCGTGAGATTATTTTTCCGGGAGGAAAAGGAATCAATGTATCTATTGTACTCCACAATCTTGGGATGGAAAGCACCGCACTTGGATTTGTGGCAGGCTTTACCGGTAAAGAAATACAAAGAAGAGTACGGGAATTTAATATCTGTGAAAAATTTATAGAGATTACAGACGGAATATCACGTATCAATGTTAAGCTAAGGTCTGAGGTAGAGAGTGAGATTAACGGTATGGGGCCTAATATTGACGCGCGTGCTATGGAGGCTTTTTATAAGCAACTGGACAGCCTGAAGAAGGGTGATTTGCTCGTTTTGGCAGGAAGCATTCCGAGCGTTATGAAGCCTACGATTTATTGTGACATTATGAAGTATCTTGAGGGTAGAGGAATCAATATAGTCGTTGATGCAACCGGAGATTTATTGGTTAATGTATTACAGTATCATCCGTTTTTGATAAAACCCAACAATTTTGAGCTAGGTGAGATATTCGGAGTGGATAATCTTAGAGATAAAAAGCAGGTAATTGAGTACGCGAAAAAGCTGCAGGCTCAAGGTGCAAGAAATGTTTTAGTATCAATGGCTGCAGACGGAGCAGTATTCGTATCAGAAAACGGAGAAGTATTGGAAGCTCCGGCCCCTGACGGAGTGGTTAAAAATTCTGTCGGAGCAGGTGATTCAATGGTTGCAGGATTTTTGTACGGTTATCTGGAGAAGGGTCAGTGCAAGGAAGCCTTCAGATATGGCCTTTGTACAGGAAGTGCAAGTGCGTTTTCTGATGGAATGGCTACCAAGGATGACGTGTTGAAATTGCTTGATCATTTTGAACTGTCGGATCATTTCAAAGAATGAAATGGAGATTAATATGAAAGAGTTTCTCGGAAAAACTGTATCCTCGGGTATCGCAATCGGAAGGATACTGTTTTTTGCCAAGGAAAAAAGTGTTGTCACACATAAAATCATAACAGACTGTCAAGCTGAGACGGACAGATTTAACGAAGCAAGAGAGTGTGCAAAAAAACAGTTTGATGAACTGAAAAGAAAAGCCTCAGCTGTGGTTGGTGACGCCGATGCAAGAATTTTTGAGGCATACGAAATGATTCTTGATGATGGAATGTTTGTCGGTGGTGTGGCAGATCATATCAACAGTGAACATGTAAATGCAGAATATGCGGTTAAACTGACCGGTGATGAGCTTTCGCTTCGATTTGCGCAGCTAGAGGATGAATACTTCAAAGCAAGGGCTACAGATGTCAAGGATATTGCTGACAGAGTGATAAGTATTCTGTGCAGTGAGAAGTGTGAAAACAGTAACAAAAACTTTAGTGATAACGACTGCATATGTAACAGCAAAAATGACGGAAAATGTATTGATATAAATGAGCCGGTTATTGTTATGGCAGAAGAGCTTACGCCCGCTGATACTATCAACATGAATACTGAAAAAATGCTTTCTATTGTGACAAAGCAGGGTTCCTCACTTTCACACACTGCCATCCTGGCCAGAGCAATGAATATACCGGCTTTGACAGGTGTTGATACAGATGCTTCCTCGGATGGAAAATTGGCGATTGTTGATGGCAATAACGGTAAACTTATTCTTGAACCGAATGAGGAAACACTGAAGGAATATCAGCTGCTTCTTGAGCAGGAAGCGGCTTACAGCAGACAGATGGAAGAGCTTAAGAACGAAGAAGATATAACAAGCGATGGAAAAAAGATTATGCTCTGCGCCAATGCCGGAGGCATTGATGATGCGATAAAAGCTCTTGAATATGGAGCTTCGGGAATAGGCTTATTCAGAAGCGAGTTTATATTTCTTGATAAAAAGGATTACCCGACTGAGGATGAGCAGTATGAGATATATAAGACTGTTGTATGTGCGATGAAGGGTAAGCCGGTTGTATTTAGAACTCTCGATATCGGTGCTGACAAGAAGGCTGATTATTTCAATTTGGAGCATGAAGAGAATCCTGCGTTGGGATATCGGGCAATCAGAATTTGTCTTGATAGAACTGATGTATTTAAAACGCAGCTGAGAGCGCTTTACAGGGCATCTGCTTATGGCAAGATAGCTGTAATGTTCCCGATGATAATCTCATTGGAAGAGGTGCTTAAAATCAAGGCCGTTTGTGAAGAGGTGAAGGAAAGCCTTAAAAACGATGGAATCGATTACGGCGATGTTGAGCTTGGTATTATGATAGAGACACCGGCAGCTGTGATGATTAGTGATATCCTTGCAAAAGAAGTGGATTTTTTCAGTATCGGAACAAATGACCTTACACAATATACCCTTGCGATAGACAGGCAGAATACTAGGCTCGACAAGCATTACAATCCTCATCATGAGGCGCTATTAAGAATGATCAAGCTGGTAATAGACAACGGTCATGCAGGCGGATGCCGGGTAGGAATCTGCGGAGAACTCGGTGCAGATACTACGCTTACCGAGAGATTTATTCAGATGGGCATCGACGAACTCAGTGTATCGCCATCGCATCTGTTACCGGTGAGAAAGGCTATCAGGGAGTCAATTTCCAGATAATATTGCAATTTGTACTAAAAATTTTATAAATATGAGATATATTTGTAGTATATTACAGAAAAATCAATTATAATTTAGTCTATAGCTTTCAATATCAATCATCTGTAAAGGAGATAATATATGAAAAAACTGAATATTACCGCTAAATTATTAATGATGATTGTTCCGGTCGAAATACTTTGCATGATTGTCATCGGAGTATTTTCTTACATGAACAATAATGTTGGAAACTCAAGTAAGGATTTGTTTTATGATCAGTTGTATGCTGCCAACTCCAGTCTGATTAATGCAGACAGAGATTTTTATCAGGCATATACAGCGCTGCTCAAAAGCTTATCCAGCACCAAGATGGATGTTGATATTGATGCGGAGATTCAGGATTACAAGGACAATGTGCAGCAGACCAAGGATCGTGTTGATTCGGTAGCTGAGATTGTGGCTGCGCATCCGGAATTAAAAAATTATACATACAACGGCTATGATTTTTATACCGAGTATGAGAATTTCTATGTTAAAGTTGACAGAATGTATACCGCATTTCAGCCCGAGACGAAAATCGGAAGTCTTACCTTGTTTGGAAAATGCTTCGATGAAGCACGCGAAAGCATTTCAAATATGGAGGATTTAATTGAAAATTATGCTGTTGAATCATCCGCAGGATTGGCTGCAAAATCCAGAAGAACATCTATTTCTATTCTGATGGTTTCTATGCTGGCTCTTATAGGTGTTACAGTATTCAGCATTATTATTATCAGATATATTCGCAGCAATCTTGCTAAGGTTACATCAGGAATCAATGCTGTTGCAGCAAAGGACCTTTCAGTGAAGATTGTTGAAATCGACGGCAAGGATGAGATTGCACAGCTCAGTAAATCTGTTAACAAGCTGAAAGCACAGCTCATTGAAATGATGGAGGTTTTGCAGCAGTCAGCATACGGACTCAGTGAATCCAGCAACATGATGGTTACCAATACCAACTCATCTTCAGAGTCAATGCAAAGTATTGATGTTGCTGCTTCAGAGCTTGCTACTACAGCAAGTCAGCAGGCTTCAGATATCCTTAATATTGCTAATGAAATCGGAAACATCGAAAAGATTGTTGCTGAGTGCAAGAATAGAACAGATAATCTTGAAAAGACCTGCGGACAGATTGAGAACAGCACTAAGAGCGGTATGAATACTGTTAAGGAACTTATGGCGGTTACCGAGCAGAACAGTGCTGCTTTTGAGAAGATATTTGCAGTTATTGCAGGTGTTGAGAAAAATACCGGTACCATCGGCAAGGCAAGTGAGATGATTGCTTCTATTGCTGATCAGACCAATCTTCTTTCACTCAATGCTTCAATTGAGGCGGCAAGAGCAGGAGAGGCAGGAAGAGGCTTTGCGGTTGTTGCAGACGAGATTCGTCAGTTGGCAGAGCAGAGTGCCGAGTCTGTTAATACAATTAACAATATGATCGGTGAACTGGTTAGAAGTGTAAATGAGGCTACCGAGACAAGTAATCTTGTAAGAGAGTATGTAAAGCAGCAGAATGAATCCGTTGTTAATACCAGAACCGGTTTTGAAAGTATTGTTGAAGGTACAACAGTAGTTAACTCAGATGTAAGTATTCTTAATGATGTAAGTAATCAGTTGGGTGATAGCGTCGAGACCATTCAGGGACTTGTTGAAGCGCTGTCAGCTGCATCAGAGGAGAATGCTGCTACCGCCGAGGAACTCAGTGCAACCACAGCTACAGTAACTTCAAGTATTATGGAGCTTGAGGATACCGGTAAGTCTGTAAATGATTCTTCTTCAGAGCTTAATAGTATTGTGGCGGAATATATAGTGTAGTATAATTGCTCACGTTATGAGTAATCCGATTAAAGCATTATCAAGAAATGAAAGAATATTTTGGATAGTGTCGCTGATTATAGTGACACTATCCAATTTTTTTTCAGGTGATTTTAATATTTTGACTTTGGCTGCAGCACTGATTGGTGTGACTGCGGTTCTTTTTGGTGCTAAAGGTAATGTTTGGGGACAAATATTGATTTCGGTGTTTGCAATTCTCTACGGAATCATCTCCTGGCGGAACAGATACTGGGGAGAAATGATTACCTACTTGGGAATGTCCCTTCCAATGGCACTGTGGTCTATATATACCTGGATAAGAAATCCGTCTTCGGAGAATACGGCCGAGGTTAAAATCAACAAGCTTAATGCTAAAAATTACATTCTGCTCATAAGCAGTGGGGTGGCTGTGACAATAGGCTTTTATTTCCTACTTAAATTTTTCGATACACCCAATCTGATATTCAGTACGTTATCGATTATAACCAGCTTTTTTGCGGCGGCACTTACTATGCTCAGGTCATCATATTTTGCCCTGTGGTATGCAATGAATGATGTTATATTGATTGTGCTGTGGGTAATGGCCTCAATTGCGAATCCGGTTTACATTCCTGTGATAGCCAATTTTGTGGTTTTTCTATTCCATGATTTATATGGATTTTATTCGTGGAAAAAGAGAGAAAAGACGCAGAATACCGAAGAAAAAACGCAGAATGACGTTTAATAAATCTTAAAGCATTTCATCCGTATCTTAACCCCTTTAAATAAAAATAGTGCATATAATGAGGTTAACAGCTTATTCAGGGGAGGATGAGATTATGTTTTATCTGTATGCATTGGCTTGCTTTGTACTTCCGGGAACGCTTTGGATTATATTAAATCGTAAGAAACTGAAGGAAAACGAAGACCGATTTCGTCATGTATTTTGGTCATATATTTTTATATTCTATTGCTTTACCGCTATCTATAGCGCGGCCGGAATAGGAACAGTATGGGATCTGATGACATACGGAAAGCTGGATGATACCGTAAATCTGATTCCTTTTTCATCCGAGGGAATTCTCACATATGCTCTTAATGTTATTATGTTCATGCCTTTGGGTTTCCTGCTTCCATTTATTTGGAAAAACTTCAGAAAGGTATGGAAGGTTGTGTTGGTTGGCTTTTTAATGTCATTGACCATTGAGGTATGCCAGCTGTTCAATTTTAGAGCAACAGACATTGACGATCTGATAATGAATACCTTGGGAACACTATTGGGCTTTGGCTGCTGGGCTTTGTTCAGACTGATTTTTCGCAAGGCCGGCGACAGGGCTATCAATATCGGAAGATTGGAACCATATGTGTATACCTTCGGTAGCACAATGGGTCTGATTGTTTTATATAACTGGCGTCTGATATTTATATAGCTGCTAATAAAATACTTATAATACATCCCCTTTCGACAGTAGTCTGAAGGGGATTTTTCTTTGCATTTATATATTAATTTATCTAAAAAACTATGAAAATGAAATTAATAAAGCTATACTGTAATTTATGGTGTTCACATTTCAGAGAATGAGATGTATATTTTATGAAAAGTAAAATCGGCGGTTATGCCACCAAGGATGGAGCGAGTTATGCAGTCTAAGTATTATTCGGAAAGCTATAATGCAGCAAAGGAATTGATTGAGATTTCAGGAATAGAAGAGGGAGATATTCTTGTGGTAGGTTGTTCTACCAGCGAGGTATCAGGTGAGAAGATTGGTTCGGCCTCAAAGCCCGAACTGGCAGAGGATGTTTTTTGCGGTATCTGGGATGCCTGCAAGGAAAAGGGAATCTATCTCGCAGCACAGTGCTGTGAGCACCTTAACAGAGCTATTATTATTGAGAAGAAGCTTGCCAAGGAAAGAAATATAGAGATAGTAAATGTTGTTCCCCAGCCTAAGGCCGGAGGTTCTTTTGCGACCAAGGCTTATGCTCATTTTGACAAGCCTGTGGCAGTAGAGCATATCAAGGCTGATGCAGGAATGGATATCGGTGATACACTTATCGGAATGCATCTTAAGGATGTTGCAGTACCTGTCAGACTGTCTGTAGATAAGATTGGCGAGGCTCATCTTGTATGTGCGAGAACAAGAGCAAAGTATATTGGCGGAGAGAGAGCACATTACGAAGCGTAATTGGAATGTGTATCGCTACGAAAGGATTTCGATGATGAACGAGAATATTGTAAAAAGAAATGACTTATTGGCTGCTACTGTTATAAAGGGTCTCGAATCAAGAAATATGTCCGGCTATTACGCAAAGAGTAAGGAGGAAGCACTGAAGATAGCGCTCAGCCTTATTCCGGAGGGAAGTAAGGTAACCAAGGGCGGTTCAATGTCTGTTGCAGAAATCGGCCTTGAGGAGGCTATGAAGAACGGAAAATATGAATACTGTGACCGCGACAAGGCAACGGATAAGAGAGCTGCAGAGCTTTTTGCTTATGATGCAGACGTTTATCTCGGAAGTGCCAATGCTATCACCAACGACGGTGTTCTGGTCAATATAGACGGTAATTCCAATAGAGTATCGGCCTTTGCTTACGGTCCGAGAAAGCTTGTGCTTATAGTTGGTATGAATAAGGTGGCCGGAGATGTAGACGCGGCTATGAAGAGAGCAAGAAATGAAGCAGCAACTATGAATGCTCAGAGATTTGGACTGAATACTCCCTGCTCTAAGACAGGAACCTGTATGAATTGTAAGTCAATGGATACGATATGCTGCAATTTCCTGATTACAAGATTCGAAAGACACAAGGACAGAGTTCACGTAATCCTTGTGAATGACAGTTTAGGATTTTAACAGATTATAAAAAGGATGGTCCTTTTTCTACTGAAGTAGAGAAAGGACCATTTCATTTGACTGATTTGCCTGGGCCATCATTGAATTTCCGGCCTGCTCGAGTATGTTTTTAAGACTGTATTGAACCATTTCCTTAGCCATATCGGTATCTCTGATTACCGACTCGGCAGCAGTTTCATTTTCTGCGGTTATATTGTTAATATTTATTGAGTGCTCAAGTCTGTTCTGGGTAGCACCAAGCTCGCTTCGCATATCAGCGATACATCCCATAGCATATTTAATTTTATTGATTGCATTACCGGCTAACTCCTGAGTGGTTACATCAAGAGGATCGAGACCGATGTATTCGCAGTCAATTATTCTGGTGTGTATTATTTCCTTGTCTCCAAGGGTGGCACTGCACTGAATAGGAGTGGATAGCTGAGGCTCGGGAGTAAAAATATTAGTGAGAGAGCTGCAATCTACCTTGCCATCAGAATTACGTTTCATATAGTATTCGGCATCTGTTGCATTTGTAAATTTGGTGTCTGAAGCTATTATTAATTTGTTGCCGTCCTTAATTAAGGCGCTGGAATGACTGACGCCTACTCCTTGAACACCGAGTCCGGAAAGCCAGGTATTGCCGCCTGAATTGGCGGGATGCTGCTCCAAATAGGTGTACAGGGTATCTATTATATCGCTTCCTGAGGTGGCATTGGCAATTCCGATTGAATACTGATGTGTTCTTCCTGAATTAACAGGGCCACTGCTCTCGGCACTATTAGCGAAGGTGATTTCAAAGGTCTCACCACAACCGTACGGACATTCAAAGGAGAATGAGCCTCCATCGAGCTGCTTTATATTTTCCGGAGATACCTTTGATAAGTCAATGCTTGCACTCGGATAAAAACCGTCTTGAATGGGATATGCCTCAGCAAGCTTACCTGCATCTGCAGAAGGGCAGGATACAAGCTTTGAGATGGGACCTACCTGTTCCTCGATTTCTTCCTTGCCAAATATATGAATTTCATTGAAGGTGGTAGTAGAACCGATTCGGTCTATTTCATTTTTAATTTGATCGATTTCCTGCTGGATATATTCTCTATCGGTTTCAGAGTTTGTTCCGTTAGCAGACTGAACAGCGAGAACGTTAGCACGATGGAGTAATTCGTCTACTTCATTAAGTGCACCGTCAGCTATTTGACACATGCTCACGCCGTCTTGAATATTTGCAGAGCCCTGATTGAGTCCGCGAATTTGTAATCTGAGCTTTTCGGAAATTGCCAATCCTGCTGCATCGTCTGCGGCACGGTTGATTTTATAGCCCGAAGAAAGCTTTTCTGTAGAAACAGCCTTGGCCTTACTGTTGATTCCAAACTGTCTCTGAGTATTCATGGCTGTCAGATTGTTTACGACAGATATCATTGTTATATTCTATCCCCTCGATTGAAAAGAAAGAATCCGTTCTAAATCATTGCATCCATGCAATGATTGTATCGGCAGGATTTGAGAAAAAATTTAGCTTGATAGTTGTGGAATATTCAGATTTTTTTTTGATTTTTCCTTCTGTATAATATTTATTGGTATTATATGCTGAATATTCGCGCGCCGAAGGCTATCTTCGGCGTAATGTTTATTAAGAGTTTTAGAGAGGCGGAGATTAATATGACAGACATTAGTTCACCTATCAAGATTGGTACAAAGCTTTGCAAGAACAGAATTACTATGGCTCCTACCGTCAAATTCTGCTCAGATGAAGAGGGTATGGTTACAGATGAGTTTGTGGCTCACTACGAAGCTCGAGCTGCTCACAATTGCGGGCTTATTGTTGTGGAGGCTACCTGCGTTGACAAGTCAGCGAGGCTCTTCCCCGGACAGCTGGGATTGTGGAAGGATGAACAGATTGAAGGACACAAAAAGATTGCGGAAGCCGTACACAAGCACGGTGCATTGGTTATTCCTCAGATTCATCACGGCGGATTAGGAACACATCCTGCCTGCGGTCCCCTGACCTCACCTACCAAGGTTAAATGGAATAACGGTCAATCCGAGGTTGATGCGGTGGAAATGACCAAGGATGATATAAAGAATGCGATTAAGAATTTTATTGATGCTGCAATTCGTGCTCAGAAGGCCGGATACGATGGAGTACAGCTCCATGCGTGTCATGCATATCTTATCAATGATTTTGCATCCAATGTTAATAAACGTGAGGATGAATACGGCGGAAGTATAGAGAATAAGTCCAGATTCGGCTGCGAGATTATAGAAGGTATTCGCAAGGCCTGCGGTGATGATTTTATAATTTCAGCCAGAATCTCAGGAGCTGACCCTACCATTGAGGAATCCCTGGAGGTCGCAGAATGCTACGTAAAATCCGGTTGTGATTATTTGCAGGTTTCCTGCGGTATCGGAGAGTTTAATATGATGCCTCATGATGAGAGCCTGCCCTACAACAGAATTGCCGCTCTCGGAGTAAAAATGCATGAGCGTTTCAAGGGCAGAGTTCCCGTATCAACAGTTAATGGCTTCAGAGATGTGGAAAAGGTCAGATATATGTTTGATAACGATCTGATTGATACAATAGATTTAGGCTGCGGTTTGTTGGCAGACCCCGCTTTTTCGGAAGCTATACTTAGTGGAGCTCCGTATGTAAAATGCTACAATTGTCCTGCCTGCGGATTCGGACCGGGTCATTCACATGTATGCCCGGCTATGGTAAAGAGGGGCGCAAAGGAATTTGCGGCCTGGTGTAAGTAATAGCAAGGAGGTTGAGGGTGTCAAAATCCATTAGAGCAAAACTATTAAGAGTGGTATTAATAGCGCTTATGATAATGGCGTTATTTATGGGTACAGCAGGCGTTGTTGCGGTTAATCGTCTTGCTACCACTAATTCTGAGCAGATTATGACGGGAATTTGCAATGAGCAGACCTACAGGCTGGATGGAAAGCTCAATGTTGTCAAAAATTCCGCAGATTTGATATATGAATATTTGCAGCATATATCTACCGGTAATCTGACGCTTGATTATTTATTTCTTACAGAGTATGGGGACATAATAGAGGAGCTTGCGGTATCTGTAGCAAATCAGACTGATGGGGCTATGGCGGTATATTTTCGTTATGATCCCGAGCTGGCAGGTAGTGGAACAGCAGGATTTTTCTACACCAGAGCTTCCAAGCATGATGAGTTTAAGAAGGATGAACCCACAGATATCTTGAAGTATGATAAAAACGATACGGAGCATGTCGGATGGTTTTTTATACCCAAGGAGACCAAAGAGGCACTGTGGATGGCTCCGTATTACAATAAAAATCAGGATATCTATGTTATTTCTTATGTTATTCCTATTTATACCGGCAAAGGGGATTTTATCGGTGTAGTCGGAATGGACATTGATTTCAGCACGATTATGAATGCGGCTGATACAGAGAACTTCTATGATAAAGGCATTCTTGCGTTGGTAGATTTGTCAGAGCGCGTAATGTATTACAGTGATGATGACGGTCATACGCAGGAGGTTGAACTTTCTACATATCTGTACAATCATATCAATGCAATAGATAAAGAAGGCGGTCTCCGGAAAATAAAAGAGGATAACAAAGGTGCATCGATAATATGCGGAAGCAAACTTTCCAACGGAATGATGCTTTATGTAAATGTGCCGTCTCGAGAGATATATAAAGAGCGTAATCGTCTCATAGTATTGTATGTGGGAATAGGTATCATTATCTTTGTATTCGCGTTTCTTTTAGTTTCTAAAAGTGCTAAGGCAATTATCAAGCCTCTTAAAAAGCTGTCAGAAATCACCGGGCGTTATGCAGCCGGCGATTGGTCAGAGACCTATGTGAACAAGTCTACCACCGAAATACAAATGCTTTCTGAAGGTATCTCTGTAATGGCGGCGAATACGCAGAAGTATATCCACAGGATTAATACTATTGCGAGACGTGATACCTTAACCGAGTTGGGAAATAAAACTGCTTATGTTGAGCTGGTTGAGGATATTAAGTGCAACCGACAGGATAAATACAGTCAGTACGAGATTATGGTAATGGACCTTAATCTGCTTAAGAAGGCAAACGATACCTATGGACATGAGGCCGGAGATGCTTTGCTAAAGGAAGCGGGACGCTATATGTCTAAAGTATTTGAGCATAGTGCTTTATTCAGAATAGGCGGAGATGAGTTCGTGGCCATTATGACTAATGAGGATTATGACAATAGAGTGGCAATTACACAGCAGTTTGAAAGTGGTATGGGCTATACTCTTTTGGGTGAATATCCGGTTCAGTTGTCAATTTCATTTGGCGGAGCTGTGTACGGAGTAGACGGAACAGACTTTGATATGCTGTTTAAGTTGGCTGATGACAGAATGTATGCCAAGAAAAAAGAGATGAAAATGGGTAGATAAAAAAGAATTTGTATGATTAGTGAGAATTTGCGAAAAGCAGCAGAATATGAAAAAACATATGAAAAGCTCATAAAGAAGGAGGACAGACCGAGCTTTCACCTGACCCCGAGAGTGGGCTGGATGAATGATCCCAACGGTTTTTCTTTCTTTGGCGAGAAATATCATATGTTTTATCAATACTATCCTTATAATTCCAAGTGGGGACCTATGCATTGGGGACATGCGGTAAGTGAGGATATGCTCCATTGGGAATATTTGCCGGTAGCGCTGGCCCCGGACAGTTCATCCGATAATGTCGGATGCTTTTCGGGCAGTGCAGTTGATATGGGCGATGGAAGACATCTGTTGGTTTATACGGGTGTAATGCGCCCCGGCAATATGGAAGGACTATTGGCTTACGAACCCTCGGATTTACAGGTTCAGTGTGTGGCAATCGGTGATGGAATTGAATATGCAAAGTATGAAAAAAATCCTGTAATCGATGCTTCAATGCTGCCTGAGGGTGGAAGCAAACTGGATTTTAGAGATCCCAAGGTATGGAAGCTTAAGGATGGAACTTATTGCTGTGTAGTGGGCAATCGACCTGCGGACGGTAGCGGACAGTTGCTGCTATTCACCAGTCAGGATGGACTCGAGTGGAAGTACAAGAGTGTATTGGCTGAAAATAAATGCCGCTTCGGTACTATGTGGGAATGCCCGGACTTTTTTGAGCTGGATGGCAAATGGGTGATGCTTACCAGCCCCTGTGATATGGTGGCCGCGGACTATGAGTTCGTGGACGGAAGCGGTACCCTGTGTATGATAGGTGAGTACGATGAGTCAAAGGGGAAATTTATAGAGGAAGCCTATCATTCTATTGAGTATGGCGTAGATTTTTATGCACCTCAGACTATTCTGACTAAAGACGGTCGTCGTGTGATGATTGGTTGGATGCAGAATTGGAAAACTCTTGATATCAAAGGTGAAAACGAGCCTTGGTTTGGCCAAATGACCATACCGAGAGAGCTTCATATAAAGGATAACAGGTTGTTGCAGTGGCCGGCCAAAGAGCTGGATGCCTGCAGAACAGAGCGCATCGAATACAAAAATGTAACTGTATCAGGTGAAAAATCCCTTGAAGGTGTGGCAGGAAGAATAGCTGATATAGAGATGACCTTTAAGCCGGCGGGAAGCCGAGAAAATTTGTGTGACTGCGAAACACAGAAAAATGATGTTGCACTGAAGGGTCTTGAAATCAGATTTGCACAGGGATTATCAGAGCAAAATGTTGAATGCTATACCTCGATTATTTATAACCCCAAGGATAGGGTGATGACCATAGACAGGACTCATTCCGGAGTGAGTGCAGAACTTGTAAACAGCAGAAGCTGTAAGCTTATCCATCCGCTCAAAAATATAAGAATGATTTTAGACCGCTTCAGCGCTGAAGTTTTTGTAAATGATGGTGAAGAAGCAATGTCGATTACTATGTATACGGATCAGTCTGCAGACGGTATCACATTTATTGCGGACGGAATAGTGGAGATGGATGTTGTAAAATACTGTCTTGGTTGACGAGATAACTGCATATGATGTTTAATTGTAGTGGGTATATTTGCGTAAGCTAAAAATAAGTTTTTGGAGAAGAATAAATGATTTTTCTGGAAGATGTAAAAAAGGAATTTAAGGGCAACTATGTTCTTAAAGGAATTAACTTAAATATTAAGGACGGAGAGGTATATGGCCTTGTCGGAAGAAATGGTGCCGGTAAGACTACTCTGCTCAATATTATAGCGGGAATCTCTAAGTGCTCATCAGGTACCTGCAAGGTAAACAATGAGCTTAAGCCCGCTGCAGGCTTCAGCTATCTGCCGGACCTCCCGAGCTTTTATGATTATCTCAGCATTGATGAGTATGTTGAATTCCTGCTCGGAACTGACTATGTCGGTGAAAAGGCAGACTATATCAAGGCATTAGAGAAGCTTAATTTCAAGCCGAGTGCAAAGATTAAATCGCTGTCTCGCGGTAACCGCCAGAAGCTTGGTATCTATGTAGCCACAATGAAAAATCCCGGAATAGTACTTCTGGATGAACCTACCTCAGCCTTGGACCCTGTGGGACGTCGTGAGGTAATGGAGCTGATTAAGGAGCTTAAGGATGGCGGAACAACTGTTATCCTGTCAACACATATTCTTGCTGACCTTGAGGTTGTGTGTGACAGAATAGGCTTCCTCAATGAGGGCTACATAGCCAACGAGTTTGACTTAAAGAGTTCTGCCGTTGAGACCGAGTGCGATTACGAGATGAATATAACCGGTGAGGAGATTAATGATGAGTTTATTGAAAAACTCAATACTCAGTTTAAAAACTTTACCGTAAAGAAGGGCTTTGGTGTAGGCAATGTAGTATGCAAACCCAAGGCAGGAATTGATAAAAATGTCCAGCAGACATTCCTGGATGAGGTTAGTAAGCTTAGCTGCTCAATTTCATCCATTAAGAAGGTATCCTTTGTAAACCTTGAAGAATTGATGGTGGAGGTTTTGACAAAATGAGCAGATTAAGTTTATGCATGAAAAAAGACCGCATTGAGTTTTTGCGCAGCAAAAAGCTCGCTGTGTGTATTGTGTTTTTGGCAGTTTTTATGGTGTTTGTGCTTGCACTTACAGCCGTTATTCCGCAGCTTTCAAATATTGTTTCATCGGATAGCGAGTTTATCACAACGGGTATTGCCACAATGGTGGAATTCCTCAAGAGCTATTTCCCGCAGCTTTTATCCGACAGTACCGGATTTTTCAGTACTGAGATTGGATTGTTTTATTCAATTTTGGTAATTGCGTTTTCCTTCTCGGTACTTCCCAAGGAAATCAAATCAGGAAGACTGATTCTTCCTATCTGCAACGGTTATCAGCAGAAGGAGATTTTCCTTTCAAAGCAGATTGTATACGCACTGTTTTGTTCAATTCCTGCAGGAGTTGCATATTTTCTGTATTATCTGATTGGAAGCACCTTCCTTGTTAAGGATTGCACAATAAGCTTTGGAATCATCGGTGCATTGGCCACCTGCTTTAATGTATTCAGTATAGTATGCATTACTATAGCTCTTTCGGTTATTTACAAGCACAGTGTTTTGGTAGTAATCACGATGGGATTGACGGTTGCAGCTTCGCCGGATTTACTGTTCTTCCTGCCCTTCGGAAGATATATTCCCACATATATACTTACTTATCTCAACTATGCAGAGATTGATCCGACTTATCTGATAATTCCTGCGATTGAGTATGCGGTAATTATTCTGCTTCTTGATATTATCGTTATTAAGCGTAAATTTGCCGTGGTAGTAGACGAAAGAAGATAATTATAAGTGCCCTTGACCGAGCCTGGAGAAACAAATTGAGCAAGGATTTTGATGCAGTTGTATTTGATATGGACGGAGTTATTTTTGACTCTGAGAGAGCGGTTATGAACTGCTGGCTGGAGCTGGCGCAAAAATATAATATTGAAAACATTGAAAAGCCTTATTATGCCTGCACCGGAACTACGATGAAGCGTACCAGAGAGATAATGATGGAGACCTATGGTCCGGATTTTCCGTATGATGAGTATGCCAAGGAAGCTTCCGTTATGTATCATGAGAGATACGATGGAGGAAGACTTCCTATGAAGCCCGGAATCAGGGAGCTTTTGGAGTATCTCAAAAATAACGGCAAAAAAATTGCACTTGCATCATCTTCAAGAAGACAGACCGTAGTAAATCAGCTGGTGGATGCAAAAATAATGGAGTACTTCGATGCAGTGATATGCGGTGATATGGTGGAGAGAAGTAAACCTGCACCGGATATTTTTCTTAAGGCCTGCTCAGAGATAGGAGTAGAGCCGGAAAGAGCGTATGGAATAGAGGATTCCTACAACGGAATCAGAGCCGTAAATGCGGCAAATATGCATCCTATAATGGTTCCGGATTTGCTCCCTGCAACCGAGGAGATGAAGGAGCTTGCGGAATGTGTGCTGGAGGATTTATTACAGGTAATCGATTATTTCGGATGAAAATAGCAGGATTATGAAATAATTGTGAAAACCATTGAATTATATTTTTAATGTGCTATTATGCTCATAATTCAAGAGGCAGGGTTAGTAAGCCCGCCTGAGTGGATATGATCACTTTATTTTCAGTAGTGATTTGGTCGTACTTTTGCAGCAGTTTAGTCGCAATTAGAGGAGAAAAAACTATGAAGAAAAAGATATTAGCACTTATAGGTGTCGCAGTGCTTGCGTTCGGCGCAGTAGCCTGCGGAGAGAACACCGGTAACTCAGACACTAATGACACAGAGGTTGTTACACCTGTTGACGACGCAGATAATGACAATGCGGATACCGACAATTCACAGGATGATAATCCCGGAGAGGTTGATAATTCGGGAGAGACTTCCGGAGGTGAGAATACAGCAGTTACAGATATTGCTTCAGCTGTAGATGCATATACCGTATTTTGGAACAATTATGCCGAAAGCGATAAGTTCGCGGTAGTAGGCGGAGATTACAACAATTATGTAGATGGAGCACCCGGAGCTTGTGATATTTCAGATATTAACACTCTGACAAACCAGTTCTACATTCCTGAGGCAGTAACAGGCAGTGTTGATGATATGGCTACATTGGTTCATATGATGAACGCCAATACTTATACCGGAGTTATTGTACACACTACTGCTCCTGAGGGATTTGCAGATGCTTTGAAGGATAACATTACCGGCGTTGATTGGGTATGCGGTTTCCCGGACAGACTTATCATTGCAGATCTTTCTGACGGATATTTTGCATACGCTTTTGGCGAGGCATCTATCATGAATGACTATGTTGCCAAGCTTCAGTCAACCTTCCCTTCAGCAAATATTCTTCACGATGTAGATCTCACAAAGTAAGCTTTTAGAAACGCTTTTGTGTAAGCTTTTTATATATTACGAATATGCTTTTCATATTTTGGTGAGTAAGCTGATTCGCGGATAATATATAATCGCGGATAGGTACGAAGGTGGCGTTTGCCGTCTGCAAGGTGTATAATAGAATATGTTATGAAACCATATGCCGAGGTCATTTATTTGATCCCGGCATATTCAGCATTAAGGAGGCGCAGATGCTTTTTTCAAGTATACCGTTTTTGTTCTATTTCTTACCGGTCGTACTTATATGTTATTTTGCGGTTCCTCGGGTTGCGAAGAATGCAGTGCTCTTTTTGGCGAGCCTGGTGTTCTACGCCTGGGGGGAGCCTCGCTATGTGCTTTTGATGGCTGCCTCGATACTTGTGGGATATATCGCCGGTATTCTTATTGAAAAAAATAAGGGCAGGAAAATACAAAAGTTTATTCTCGGCATAGCAATTGCTCTTTGCATAGCCGCACTTGCGTACTTTAAGTATGCGGATTTCTTTATATCAAGCTTTAATGCGGTTACAAAGCTGTCTGTACCGTTGCTAAAAATTGCGCTTCCCATAGGAATCAGCTTTTACAGCTTCCAGATAATCAGCTATCTGGTTGATGTATACAGAGGAGACACTGCTGCGCAGAAAAACTTTATAAAGCTCGGTGCCTATGTTGCAATGTTTCCTCAGCTGATAGCGGGACCGATTGTAAGATATTCGGACATCGCAGAACAGCTTACAAACAGAAAACAAAGCTTTGAGCAGGTGCTTGAGGGAATCAAGAGATTTATCATAGGTCTGTCAAAAAAGATTTTGATTGCCAATGTTTTGGGAGAATTTGTCGATAAATTCAGAAACGTCGCAGAGCCTACAGTGGGCCTGTATTGGGCGTATGCAGTGGTGTTTTCACTGCACCTGTACTTTGATTTTTCGGGCTATTCGGATATGGCTATCGGTCTGGGCAGGATTTTGGGCTTTACCTTCCCCGAGAATTTCAATTATCCTTTCATATCCGGAAGTATTACCGAGTTCTGGAGAAGATGGCATATGTCCTTGGGCAGCTGGTTCAGAGATTATGTTTATATCCCGTTGGGCGGAAATCGTGTAAGCAAAATCAAGTGGATTAGAAATATATTGATAGTGTGGGCATTGACCGGATTTTGGCACGGTGCAGATTGGACCTTTATTATATGGGGACTATTGTTTGCACTGCTGTTGATGCTTGAGAAGACGCCATTTGGTAAATTCATTAAAAAGTGCAAGCCCGTGGCTCATATATATGTGTTTGCGGTAATACTGTTAAGCTTTGTGATATTTAACTCCGGTAGTGTCACTCAGATGGCAGCAGACCTAAAGGGCTTGTTTGGCGTGGCCGGTATTCCTGTGTGGAACGATATTACAGGATATTATGTTAAAAGCTATGCAGCTGTGATTATAATTGCAGCTATAGGGGCTACTCCGCTACCGGCTATATTAATTAAAAAGCTTTTTGCTCATAAGGAAAAAGCAGTTGTAAGTGTCATATATAGTATTGCTGAGGTTGTGTTTGTTCTCGGCATGCTGATTATCTGTACCTCATTTTTGGTGGACGGATCCTTCAATCCGTTCCTGTACTTTAGGTTTTAGGAGGTGCGACGATGAAGAAAACGATGACTATAAAGCTACAGGTTATTTTTATAGCAACGATATTCCTGGCACTATCTGCTTATGCATGGTTTAAGCCTGCGGATAAAATTTCTGATAGCGAGCTCAGAAATCTGGCGCAATTTCCGGAGGTGAATGCACAGAAGCTATGGGATGGAAGCTTTATGACCGAGTTTGAAAGCTATACCTTGGATCAATTTCCGTTTAGGGAGGAGTTTCGTACCGTAAAGGCTGTGACATATTTGTACGCATTGAGACAATCTGACAATAACGGTATATACATCGAGGACGGATATGCGGTTAAGATGGAGTATCCGTTAAATGATGAGAGTGTAAAATATGCGATAGGAAGAATGCAGAATGTATATGACAAGGTAATGGCCGATACAGATGCAAAATGTTACATTGCAGTAATTCCGGACAAGAATTATTACCTGGCTGAGGAACATGGTGCATTATCGATAGACTATGATTGGGTATTTTCAACCGTCAGAAATGAAGCTGATTTTGCACAGTATATAGATATCACTGATTTGCTTGGCAAGGAGGATTTCTATCGCACAGATACCCATTGGAATCAGGCAAATATCACCGATATTGCAGAACGTCTGGCAGGCACTATGGGAGCTGAACTGGATAATCAATATACAGTTAATACTGTCGGAATACCATTCTATGGGGTATACTATGGACAGGCAGCTTTGCCTATGAAGCCGGATACACTGAAGTATCTGACAAATGATGCAATAGAAGCAGCAAGCGTATTTGACTGGCAGAATAACAAGCCGCTGGCTATGTATGATGAAGATAAGATGAACACCAGGTCTCCTTACGATTTGTTTTTAGGTGGTTCATTATCAATGATTACCATCGATAATCCATTGGCTGAGACTGATAAAGAACTGGTGGTGTTCAGAGATTCCTTCGGAAGCTCTTTGGTACCGCTGCTTGTATCCGGATATAAAAAAATCACGGTATTTGATATCAGATATTTACCGGGCGACAGAATAGGGAATTTTATAGAGATTGATAATCAGGATGTTTTGTTTATATACAGTACATCAGTGTTAAATAATGGTACGACTATAAAATAGTAC
>JAKSRU010000230.1 GCA_024403475.1 Lachnospiraceae bacterium
TAACACGAATAGTATGCCAAGTGATGAATATATGATGGGACAGCAGAACCTGGCCATTGAATATAGAAGAGAGATGGTAGGAAAGACATATCGTCATTTCAAAGGTACTCTTTACCTGGTCGAAAATATTGCTGTTCATTCAGAGACTGGTGAATTGCGTGTTATTTACCATAACATATATGATGATCTCCTTGTATGGGACAGGGCGCTTGATATGTTTCTCTCTCCTGTCGATAAGGAGAAATATCCTGACTGTACTCAGGAGTTGAGATTTGAGCAGGTTAAACAAGATTACCTGTATACCTAAGCGGCTGCCATGGCGGCCGTTTTGTGTGTAGCATATTCTTTGAAAGTGAGAGAAGCAATCAGTCACGGCGTAAAGGTGATTACTGAAGAAGAATTATATGCGATGGTTGGGAAGAGGCCGCTTTAATTAATTATATGCAGTGGCTGGAAAGCGGGCGCTTTGAAGAATTATACGCAATGGTCGAAAGAGGACGGTTATTTATTTTGTTGTTATTAGACAGCACTTCGGCTAATGAAATTGAGACATCCATTTCATTGAATGATGAATGGCGAGATGGTATAATCTAGACAAGAAAAGGCACTACCGATAGGCGGTTGCCCTTAAACAATCAGAAAATGACCGTCACTTGGCAAAATATGGGCGGTCATTTCTTTTTGCTGAAATATTCCATCGTGAATATAAGCACAAAAAGAGATAGCATAATGAAATCTTTAAGAGTCATACGCATCACCTCCTTCCAATAGATTCAAAGAATCCTAATAGGATAAGAGGACAACCGCCTACCGCTTTATGGTAGTGCCTGTCTCACAAGAGACAATTAGAGTATAGCAAGTTGAAAATATGATTTCATTCAAAAAGAGTCTCAATTTTCGTGCTTTGGAAAAATTGAGACTCTTTTGCAAATAAAGCCAGAAAGTGGCTACTGTGGGCTTGATTGGTGGGGATGTTTATAAAACGACTTATAAATTTCGGTTCTTATAAACCGGATTATCCACGTTGTTTATATTTCGACGGCGTGGGATGCGATTTTATACACATTTGGACGATTTTGTTTATAAATCGCAGCTATTAATTTCCAATACGTTTACACATGTGAAGTAATACTGGGCATATAATAAAACTAAAAGAAATTTGAAGTGATTCTTTATGTGTAAGTGCCTTAATAGGAGGACGAAAAATGAGCGAATTCAAGAACAAATATATTACTTTTGATGGATATACTTTTATGAATTGTGGAGCTCTCGTATCTGCATTGATGGAACTTGGAAATAGAGTAGATGGGATGTCAGTTTATACAGATTATTTGGTTACTAATCCAGCCGGATCAACAAATGATGAGTATATTGATCAACTTAATGCCCATAGAAAAAATCCAATAATAAAAATAAGCTCTGGTGATTTAATTAATTTGCTTTTGGAAGATGAACATTCTAAAGAAGTATATGAGAAATATCAAAAGGCATATGAAGGATTTGATGTTTCTTTGATGTGCAATTATGGCATATTAGAAGTTCAATCATATATTGGAATGACCGCAGTTGCGACTATTCCAGAGGGAGTGCATTCTACTGCGTTGGGTTGGTGTCAGACAGAGATAGAAGCACTAACTATCCCTGCTTCATTTTTCAAAATAGATGTTTCAATATTGGATAGCGTGAAAAGTGCGAAACTCATTGTGATTAAAGGCGCGCATGAGATATCTAAGAGTATGTTTAATGAGCTTAACTGCGCTCTTATTTTTGAGAATATGAGTTTGAAGGATCTTCCTTCTTCTGCGAAAAAGAAAGCCGCTATTGGATTTACAATTGATTACTTTACTAATAGAAATATTGATTCTGCATATAGAGATGATTATCGTTCATATATAAAGAGGCAGTTATTATCTCTAAAGCCGGAAATGAAGAATCATGTAAGTCTTTTGAAATACTTTATCGAAGAACAATTGATATCAGATGCTGAAGCTCTCCAAATGTTGAATCAGGCAATAACAGAGAAACTGTATACACCGCGTGAGATTAAGGAAGTTTTCGATGTAGCTATTAAGGATGATAAAGTAGAGAGCAATTCTGCACTCCTTGAGTTGAGAAACAAGTGGAAGGATGAGGTTGGAGAAGCTTTTTCTGATCTTAAGCTTTGATTCTAATGACTGTAATCTGTGGAGATTACTATAATTTTTATACGATATGATTTCTAACAAAGATTGAAGTATTGCCGAACAATTAATCTCGTCCAATATATACAAACTCCATCAGATCATTGAATTCCATACACTCTTCAGTCTTTTCGTGCAGTATTCCGTTTTGCAGATAGAGTTGCTTGGCCTCTTTGAGATTCTTGTATAGAGGTGGGAATGGCAGGCTCACTAGTTCAAGTGCTTTATCGAAAATTGTTTTCGATGAAAAAGCACTGGCGATAAATGGGCTGATATTTGACAGAACCTGGAGTGATTGCTCATCGTATAATGGGATGCTTTCCAGTAATTCCTGATTCTGATAAATCCAGTTAGTCGCGAATTCATTGTCGAAAGATTTGATCATTGCCAAGATATATTTTTCGATGATTAGGGTATCTCTAGGACTGTCTTCGTGTAAGAGTTTTAGACAATTATATCTGATGATTGGTGGAAGAATCGAAAATGCTCTTATGATCTGGGTGTTTTTGAAAGAATAATCCTTGAAGAATTTGTAGAACATAAAACTATACAGATTCATTAATGCATTAAGAGCTTCATTCACTTCGTCGGTAGCATTGCTGCCAGGCTGACCGTTCTCACGCCTTATCTGAGTGTGAGAATTAGCATTACCTTTGGAGCGCAATAAATCGTAATTTGCCTTAAAGAAATGATGGGTATAGTAACCCCTCGTTTTCAATTCCTGGATTATATCGATATTTCCTAACATTACACTTTGTTCATTAGGCAACTTCAAAATACGTCTAACTACAATTTCTGTGTATTTTCGAATATTCATCAATTTTGCAGAGGTGGATAACTGCTCTATACTAAGATCTTGGAATATAGTTTCTATCATCTCTGTGTATGCTTCATTATTATAATTCATTCGAAACCTCCCCTGGCAAGTAATGATTATATTATAGCGGACATGTTGTGGCATGGTAATCTTCACAACATATTATTCTCACAGGGGCGAATTTAATAAGTGAGCAGGGTAAGAGTCGAAAAAACTGTCAGCGTGCAAAACAAAT
>JAKSRU010000231.1 GCA_024403475.1 Lachnospiraceae bacterium
GATACTACAGCAAATACAGATTCTTCATCAGACAGTACTACCGGAGAGGCGGTATCAATCACTGTTACAGCCGGATCCGGCTCTGAGACTCTGGCAGCTTCGTTGCTTAGAGCAGGGTTGATCGAAGATTCCAAAGATTTCAATACCTATATGGTAAATAACGGATACAGCACCAAGATCCGTGTTGGAACCTTCAGTATTCCTATGGGCTCTACTTATGAGGAAATCTGCAAGATAGTAACCGGAACTAAATAGTGAACCGATAGGGAAAACATAGGAAAACGGTGAAAAGATTTTAAATTCAAGGTTGACTATCCGCTGATATTTTGTTATTATGTGTAGCGGACTTGTTATACAAGTTACGAAAATAACCCAATCAGTCAATTACTTGGGACTGAAGGGAGGTCAGAAAAGCATGTCAAGCGTTATCGTAAAAGAGAATGAGTCTCTGGACAGCGCACTTCGCCGCTTCAAGAGAAGCTGTGCAAAGGCCGGCATCCAGCAGGAGATTCGTAAGCGTGAGCATTACGAGAAGCCCAGCGTAAGACGTAAGAAGAAGTCTGAAGCTGCAAGAAAGCGTAAGTTTAACTAATACGAAGCAATCAGGCCCCTGGCTTTATGTCAGGGGCTTTTTTCAATAATATAAATATGGTAAAAGATATTATTTTGGCTGTTTTAATTGTGTTGATACTTGCGTTGATTTGGGTGACAATCTACGATTCCAACAGATTTACGGTCAGTAATTATAAATATAAAAATGCTAAAATAAAGAAACCGTTCAGGGCAGTGGTTGTATCGGACCTGCATAATAAAAAATATGGTCCGGGCAATGATTTGCTTGTAGAGGCGATAAAAAAAGCCAAGCCGGATATTATGATTATCGCCGGAGATATTATGAACGGTCATCCGCAGTCTGATCTTAAAACTGCCTTTGAGTTTTTGGAAAAGGTGGCTCCTATATGTCGTATTTACTACGGAAACGGTAATCATGAGACTCGTATGCATCTTTATGTCGAGGACTACGGAAGCAGATACAGTGACTTTACCGAAAAACTTGAAGCGCTGCAGATACATCATCTTGTAAATGCTCGCGAGACGTTGGATGAATACGGTGTTGAAATTATCGGCTTGGAGCTTGCACGCAACCATTACATCAGATTTAAGCCGGAGCCTATAGAAAAGGGCGAGCTTGCCGGGGTGTTGGGTAAGGTTGATAATAAAAAGTATTCGATAATGATTGCGCATAATCCTTATTTTTTCAGGGACTATGCGGAATATGGTGCAAATCTGGTGCTTTCCGGTCATGTACATGGCGGAATTGTCAGGATTCCCATTGTAAATAAGGGTGTGCTTTCGCCCAATATTGCTTTTTTCCCGAAATATGATGCGGGTGAGTTCACTGAAGGGGAGACTTCAATGATAGTGTCACGAGGACTCGGTGCACATACAATACCTTTCAGAATGTTTAACCCCGGCGATTTGGTTGTTATTGATTTTGAACCGTAATTTACTTGCGGCTGCATTCGTTTATACATATAATAAATCTATGGCTATTCCTGTTAAATTAGAGGTGTTTGAGGGACCACTGGATCTGCTCCTTCACCTGATTGAGAAAAACAAAATAGATATCTATGATATCCCGATTGTAGAGATTACCGAGCAGTACCTCGATTACATTAAGCAGATGCCCTCTAAGGACATGAATGTAATGAGTGAGTTTTTGGTAATGGCGGCTACACTTGTTGATATTAAGTGTAAGATGCTTTTGCCTCCTGAGGTAGACGAAGAGGGAGAGGAAATCGATCCCAGATCCGAGTTGGTAGAGAAGCTGCTTGAGTACAAGATGTATAAGTATATGTCGATGGAGCTTAAGGATTTGCAGCTTGGGGCGGCAAATGTGTACTATCGCTCAAAAAAACTGCCTAAAGAGGTTGTTTCTTATGTTCCGCCTGTGGATTATGACGAGCTTATCGGTGACATGAATCTGTCGAAGCTTCATGAGCTGTTTAAGACTATTATCAGAAGACAGGAGAGCAGAATCGATCCTATCCGAAGTCAGTATGGAAATATTGAAAAGGAAGAGATTGATATGGACATAAAGCTTTTATATGTAAGAGCTTTTGTTCAAACTCACAAGACCTTCAGCTTTACAAGTCTGCTGGAAAAGCAAAAGAGTAAGGCGGAGCTTATTGTAACCTTTATGATAATTCTGGAAATGATGCATGACGGAGATATCACCATCACTCAGAATGAGCTTTTTGATGATATCATTATTACTTCCAATATAGCATAGTTTCGATTGCGAAAAGGACAGATAACACAATGGATAAGAAAACTGCAAAAGCGGTTCTCGAAGGAATTCTTTTTTCAATGGGTGATGCCGTTGATCTTGGAAGACTTGCAGAGACCATTGAAGAGGATAAAAGAAAAACACGTAAGCTTTTGGATGAGATGGCCGAGGAATATCAGAGTGAAGGCCGAGGAATTATGCTCACCTGGTTTGAGGATAAGGTTCAGCTGTGCACTAAGCCTGAGGTATATGAATATCTGATAAAGATTGCAAAGAACGCTCCTAAGTTTACACTTTCGGATACAGTGCTTGAGACACTTTCAATTATTGCTTACAAGCAACCTGTAACCCGTGTTGAGGTGGAAAAGGTAAGAGGCGTTTCGAGTGACTTTGCAATTAACAAGCTGCTTGAGTATGATTTGATTCAGGAACTCGGAAGACTGGATGCCCCCGGAAGACCGTTGCTGTTTGGAACCACCGAGCAGTTTCTGAGATGCTTTGGTGTTCACAGCCTTGATGATTTGCCGGAGCTTAATCCTGTTCAGATAGAAGAGTTCAAGAAACAGGCCGAAGAAGAGGTCCAGGTTAAGCTTAATATATAGTTTCCGATGCAACAAAGGCGTTGTTTTTCAACGCTAAGCAAATAATGATTAATATTGATGTAAAAACGATGCGATTTGCTCTATGCGAATCGCATTTTTTATGTTATTATAACGGAGATTGTGATGATGGGGTAATTTGTGATTTTTATAGCGAAACGCAAAGAAATTTGATGTTTTTTGTGGTTTGCAGGTGTCACAAATGCTAAATCATCAGAAGTTACATGTACTGCAATTTTTATAATTGCAACCGTATAAATTTTTTATGGAGGTTAGACCCTATGAGTACTACTTTAGG
>JAKSRU010000232.1 GCA_024403475.1 Lachnospiraceae bacterium
AAATGCCAACACCTCGGCAACTGCCTGATACAGTTCGGGCGGAACCGCCTGTCCTATATCAACATTATGGTAAAGCATACGAGCCAAAGGCTTATTTTCTACTATTTCAATAGAGTTTTCCTTTGCCACATCCTTAATTCTCTGAGCAAGAAATCCTTCACCCTTGGCTAAAACTATCGGAGCATCTGCCTCCGAGGGTTCATATCTGATAGCCACCGCATAATGCGTAGGGTTTGTGATGACTACATCTGCCTTAGGCAGATTCGACATCATTCTTCGTCTTGATGCTTCCTGCATCTTCTGACGAATTTTTCCCTTTATCTGAGGGTCTCCTTCAGATTGCTTGTACTCGTCCTTAACTTCCTGCTTTGTCATCTTCATATCCTTGCTGAACTTGTACTTCTGATACACAAAATCAGCAAAGGCAATAACAATATATACCGCAGAAATCTGTATGCCCAAATTGGTAACATAGGTACCAACTGTACCTATAGCGGACATCAAATCCATATACTGCAGTGAAAACAAAACTCCGTAATTTTTTCTCAAAAAGTTGTAGGCCACAAGCATTACCAGCACTATCTTGGCAATAGACTTGAGTAACTCTATTACCGAATTAAGAGAAAAAATTCTTTTAAAACCGTTAACCGGATTAATCTTATTGAGCTTTGGCGTAAGCGGTTTGGCTGTCGGTCGCCATTTTACCTGCAAAAGATCGGCCAAAAAAGCAACAATAAATCCGATAATCAATATCGGAAGCAGTATCGTAAGCACAGAGGTCATTGCGTTTCGAATTAACAAATAAATGGCCTCCGACGGCAAATCACCATTCCAGAAAATAAGTGTCTCGTTGATTCTTCCATACATCCTGTCGAAAACATCCAACAGATTATTGCCGATTGTTCCCACCATGAATCTCATAATCAAGAACAATGCCAGCAATCCGAGGCAGTTGGCGATTTCCTTACTTTTGGCAACCTGACCTTCTTTTCTCGCATCTTGAAGTTTTTTATCGGTAGCGGGTTCGGTTTTTTCTCCGCCCGGTCCGTCTGCAAAAAATTGCAGATTATATTCAAGCAGCATAGGCTATACCATTGAGCTGACAAACGATGCCAGCATTTTCTTCATCTCGGTGTATATCATGTCTGTCATCGACGGCAATAAGCCTACCGTCAAAAAAAGGATTCCCAATCCTACAATTATTTTGAGCTGTACTCCGATAGCAAACATATTCATCTGAGGCGATACCTTGGCAATAATACCAAGGATTGCATTCAGCATAAGTACCGCTGCAAATATGGGAAGAATAATTCTAAAACCTATCAGCACGTAATCCGCCATAAAGGTAAGCATAGAATTAAGCAAATCATCCGGGTGGAATACTGCGCCGTTTACCGGAATCAGTGTATATGTATCCTTCAGCGCCCCCAGCAAATAAGCATACAATCCGCTTCCGAGCATCATCATGTTGAAGGAATAATTGTAAAGTCCGCCGGTAATGGTTGTCTGCTGTCTGGTGGTGGGATCCATTGCCTGTACCATAGACAATCCCGTTTCCATATCAGCAACGCTACCTGCAAAATTCAAAATACTGGTGCAAATGTTACATGAAAATCCGATTAACAATCCCACCAACGCTTCCTTGACCACGATAACTGCCAGTTCAACAAGCGAGTCTGTAATCACTGCCTGCGAAGGAGTAAGTGTCAAATACAGCAGATAAGAAATAAAAATGCTTAAGATTACACGAACATTTCGAGGAGTATTGCTCATGCTGAAAAATGGTGCCAGATAAATAAACATACTAATTCGCACAAATATCAGCAGAAAGTATTCAAGATCATAAAATGAAAATGATAAATCAATCATCGTTTACTCTTCTATTTGTGGACATAATAGCTGAACGAATTCCAAAGCTCTGTAGTATAGCTGACCATATTATTCAGCATCCAATTGCCGAGCAACATCAAAGCAACAAAAATACCAATCAACTTAGGTACAAAGGTTAATGTCTGTTCCTGTATAGACGTTACTGTCTGGAAAATGCTGACAATAAGACCTATGGCCATAGAAATCAACAGCACCGGCAGTGCTGTTTCAAGGATTACATATAATCCGTCTCTTATCATATCTGTAACCGCTTCTGTAGTCACAATGCATCTCCTTTATTTCAATCAACAAATTACAAACTGTCTTTATAACGCCTATAAGCCGGGAAGCATAAGCTCGCCCGGCGTTAATAGAAGGTTTTGACTACCTGCCCAATTATAAGTGCCCATCCGTCTGCAAGAACAAACAGAAGTATCTTAAACGGCATTGATATTGTTGTAGGCGGCAGCATCATCATACCCATACTCATAAGGGTAGAAGCCACTACCATATCAATTACCAGGAAAGGAATATAAATCATAAATCCAATCCAAAATGCCGTTCTTAATTCCGAAATCATAAATGCGGGTATCAATACAGAATTGGGAATTGATTTTAACTCTCCGTCCCAATCAAGCTCTGCAATATCCATAAACAGCTGTACATCCTTGAGCTGCGTCTGGGGATACATGAACTCTCTAAGCGGATCCATGGCCAATTCCATAAATTCTTCTGTACTAATCTCGTTATTCTGATATGGTACCAATGCCTGCTCATTAATCTGATTAAGCGTAGGCCCCATAATGAAAAATGTCAGAATCAGTGCAAGTCCAATCAAAATCTGGTTTGGTGGTGCTGTCTGGGTGTTAAGTGCCGCTCTTGTAAAATGAAGCACAATGATGATTCTTGTAAAAGAAGTCATCATAATGATTATCGTTGGCGCCAAGGATATCAGTGTCAGCGTAATCAGGATTTGAAGCGAACCGTTCAGTGAACCGTTATCGCCCTCGTATGTAAGGGTAATAGAGTTCACGGTATTGACTCTGTTCATATCCTCCGGGTCATCATAGGTACCTGCCGGATCTATAGTCGTCGAGGTAACCGTGTCGCCGGTTTCAAGATGGTGCTCGGTAGCGTGAACTAAACTTGTCCCATTAAACCACAATATGCCTACCGTAACCAGCAGGCATA
>JAKSRU010000233.1 GCA_024403475.1 Lachnospiraceae bacterium
CGAAGATACATTTGAAGCATTATATGATGAAGTGGCAGATTACTCGCAGGAGGAAGGTGAGGGCTATTTTGATATCTCGGAAAATCTGTTTTTTAATGGTGCAATCAGCCCTCAATATGAGTACATTACAATAGATGATGAATACAATGAATATGATGTGGTAGGAGCATCTCCGAGCAGAGCTTATGAGCTTGGGGTTTATCTATATGAGAAATTGAAAAATGGGGCGGACAGTGTTGATGTTACCGGCTTTAGTGATTATCTCAAGGCGCCCACATATCAGGAATCCTCAAAAAAATTGATGGACAGTCTGACTGCTACATGTAACGAGCATCCGGAACTTTTTAGGCTTACAGGAGGATATTCATATTCTTATACAACGGTGTCTGGAGGGTATAGTGTTACAACTATGCGTCCTAAGTATAGGACACGAAATTATGATATGGATCTGCTTCAGGCTCGAATTGATGAGGCACTGTCAGTTGTTAAGCCCGGAATGACTGATGAGCAGAAAGCAATAGCACTGCATGAATATATAGTTACGGTCTGCGAGTATGATTATCAGTTGTATTTGGAGGGGAAATTGGATAGTCATCCCGACACATATAATATGTATGGCGTGTTGGTTGATAATATGGCTGTATGTCAGGGATATGCCGAGACCTATAAATATCTCTTGAATCAGGTAGGAATAACAGCTTATATTGTTTCAAGCAAAAATATAAATCATGCGTGGAATATGGTAAAAATCGGAGGTGAACTATACCAGGTTGATACTACATGGGATGACCCGGTTTGGGATACCTTTGGACAGGTATATCATACCTACATGCTATGTAGTGAATATCAGACAACCTTCTATAATAAGCATATGAAGAGCAATGCATCCAAGGATTGGTTGGTCTATGCTGATTATGAAATAACAAATACTATTGCTAATGGAAAAAAATATGATGAAGCATATTGGAAAAATATAAGCAGTCCTTTTGTATATCATGACGGTTATTTTTATTATACCGGCTATGCGTATAATAAAAGTGTAAGTGTTTATAGGTTCAATGATACTTATTCAAAAGAGAATACTGCGTCGCTTTTTGCTACGGTGGCTGATACGGCAGTGTATAGGACTAGTGCATTTGAAATGAATAATATGCTTTATTTCAATAGCGGCAAGAATATTTATGCAATGAATTATGCTACGAAGGTAGCTGAACCTGTTTTTCATTTGTCCGAGGGTACAATGTACAGGGCAATGGCAAAGCATGGAGAGGTCTATTATACCATCTCGGAAGGCTCGGGAAGTCAGGTTAAATATAAGGCGAATTTGGGTGCTGTAACTCTCACGACATATACGGTAGTGTTTGATTCCAATGGCGGTACCGGTTCTTCTGTGGTTAAAGAATATGAAAGCGGAAAAACGTATAACTTTATAAGTAATACGTTTACAAGAAGCGGTTATAAATTTGCAGGATGGAATACTAAGGCTGATGGAACCGGCACTACATTCGCGGCAGGTGCAGCGTTTAGGGATTTGACAGAGGCCGGAAAAACTGTCACGTTATATGCAAAATGGGAACGTGAGGCAATGACGCGGACTGTTCAATATATGGGAATGAGCCTGAGCTTTAACGGCTCGATTACAATTAATCAGCAGTTTATTTTGTCAGATGATGTGTTCGCAGACAAGAATGCATATGTTAAATATGGAGATGGCACTAAGGTGTCATTGAGTCAATATATTGCTGAGGGTGACGAAAGCACAGGAACCATAACCTTCAGGATCAATTTTGCTGTTAAAGAGATTAGAGATAGTAAAGAACTAAAAATATATACTTCGGATGGTACTGTATGCAAGATGCTCGATGATATAGGCGGAGCTGTAAGCTACAATACTTTGAGGGTATCAGTATATCGATATTTGGATATTATTGCAGAAAACGCGAGAGGACAATACGAGGCAATCAATGTTGCTTATGCTAAGGGCCTGATTGTATATGGTGATTGTGCAACCGCATATTTTGGCGGGGGAGAAACAGGTGCGCTGACGGAATTAAGCGGAATTACAGCAAATACCTTTGCGGATTATAGCAATACTGCAGCAGGATCTGCCGATGGTTTGGAATATCTCGGAGCAAGTCTCTTGCTGGAGAACAATACAACTATCAGGCATTACTTTAAGCTGGAGAGCGGATACAATATCAGCGGATACAGGTTTGAATACACCAAGAACAATAGTTACCGGTACAGTGCGGTGTTAATGCCGTCAGATATCAAGGACATATATTATATTGATATAAGCGGATTTAGCTGCGTGAACTTCGGTACCACATATAAACTGCGAATGAGCTATGGCGGAACCTTTGAATTAAAGTACGGTGTATATGCATATGCCTACGATGCATTGACAAATACAGACAATGAAAAACTTCATAATTTGGTTAAGGCAATGTATCTGTTTGCCGAAGGAGCATAGGAATAATGCAATAGATATAAGGCTTATAAAAAAGTGGCTTGACGGCCACTTTTTTATTGCGAAATTTTTTTTGAAAAAAGATGTTGACACTTAATTTGCAAAGTGATATTCTAACAAAGCTGTCGCTTCTGAGGCGACACACCTCGAAAAAATCATCAACAAATTATTTCAAAAAAGTTGTTGACATGATTAAATCTTAGTGATAAGATATCATCTGTTGCGCGGCAAAATGCTAAACAACATAAGATATAAAATGAACCTTGATAACTGAACAGCAATGCAACCCTGAATAACATTCCAACCATCAGAAATGATGCCGGTCGAGGAACTCTGATTCGAGACCGGGAGGAAAAAATTTCAGAGAACAAAGAAACCTAATTACAGTAAATGTAATGGATAAGCCAGTTTTATACTAGCTTCAAGGAAAAAACAATCAACATGAGAGTTTGATCCTGGCTCAGGATGAACGCTGGCGGCGTGCTTAACACATGCAAGTCGAACGGAGTTAATTGAAGCTTGCTTTAATTAACTTAGTGGCGGACGGGTGAGTAACGCGTGGGTAACCTGCCGTATGCTGGGGGACA
>JAKSRU010000234.1 GCA_024403475.1 Lachnospiraceae bacterium
CAGGCGGCTTTACGCCGGGCGATATCAGTGTGCCGCTTCAGAAGACATCAACCATGCTCATGAATCCGGCAGAAGCAATTGATGCAAGACTGAAGCGTCCCTTTGCAGGAGCGGGACAGAGTACTCAGATGATTATAGGAGCCACCAAGGAGACAGATTTGGAACTTATCAGGACTACTCAAAGTCTGTATAAGAGCTTTGATTTGAAGAGAGTATTCTTTTCGGGATATATACCGCTTAATGAAGATGATGCACTGCCGGCGCTCGGTACACCCGTTCCGCTTTTAAGGGAGCATCGCTTGTATCAGGCGGACTGGCTGCTCAGATTTTACGGATATCAGGCAGATGAACTGCTCAGTGAGGAGAATCCGTACTTTAATGCACAGATAGATCCCAAATGCGATTGGGCAATCAGACATCTGGATCAGTTCCCGGTAGAAATTAATACTGCTTCCTATGACATGCTGCTTCGTGTACCGGGAATAGGTCCGACCGGTGTTAAGAGAATAATGAGCGCCCGCAGATATTCCTATGTGAATTTCGATATGCTTAAAAAGATGAGAATAGTGCTTAAGAGAGCGCAATATTTTATTACCTGTAATGGTAAGATGTTAAATAAGATTCCGATTGAGCAGCAGTTTATTACCCGTTGCATTGCAAACGATGAACAGAAGGATAATCTGCTAATCACTCAACCGAAGGAAGACTATCATCAGATGAATTTGTTTACGGATTTTGCCTTTGCTCAGGGCTGAAGACTAAGGTTAGTAATTATGACAGTATATACATGCGCACCCAATATTGACGCTATGCTTACATGCATCTATGTGGCATGGGCGAGTGGCTTGGGACATCAAAATATAAGATTGGCACTTGAACCAATCGGACAGTATTCATTTACGGATGATTATATTCATGTGGATGAAGATATCGACAAAGCGAAAAAGGTTATGAATTCCGTGTGCAACAAGATATCTCCGCAGGTTTACAGTGAACTGTCCTTTACAGCTATGGCGTATGAAGAGGATGCACTTGATAATATATTTCATGTTATGATACTCGGATTTGCATATGGTCCTAATGTCCTTGAAATGGTTCATTATAAGGATGTTATGCGTAACCGCGAGATACGCACCAGATTGGGGAAGGAAGTATGCAGCTTTAGAGAATTTGTTAGATTTCATGAAATTAAAAAGTCAGTTTATGTTGCACACATTGAACCAAAAAGCAGATTGCTGCCGGCAATTTCGGATCATTTTGAGGATAGAATGCCCTCGGAGCATTGGATGATTGTTGATGATGTTCACCGTGAGGCGGTGGTGCATCCCAAGGATGAGCATTACTATTTTTGGAAACTGAATGATGACGAATTTGAACAATTACTGGTTACGGAAAATGAAAATGACGAGTATACTGATATGTGGAAGACCTTCTTTGATTCTATAGCAATCAAGGAGAGGAAAAACATTGCATGTCAGAACAATCTCTTCCCTAAGTGGAAGCGTAAGCATGCAGTAGAATTCTTATAGCTTTGGATAAAGGTGGAGAAGAGAGTTATCTATGGTTGAAGGTGTTAATGCAAATAGTAATTCGGATATTGCTGCAGATGTTGTTAACGGAATTGTTACTGATGCAGTAGCTGTTGGTTCTGATATTGTCCATGATATGGCTTCCGGTAAGGAAGTATTTTGGTTGAATGACAAACTGGAATCTGTAGTCCCGATGTCGGAGATGGCAGGCAGAAAATTTGTATACATCCGTGCGGCGCAGAACAGATTACTCAGATTTATGCCTTATATAGAGAAGATGTTTCCGGAAACGGCAGGGCGAAAAGGTATTATAGAATCTGAACTCTTGGTTATTCCTGAATTCAGCGATGAGATTAAGAGGCACAACCCGGACTTCGCAGGACGCATATTACTTAAAGACGACGCTCATTTGCCTATAGCAGGATCTGTAAAGGCACGTGGCGGAATATATGAGGTAATGGTTCATGCTGAATCGCTGGCTATGAAGGCAGGGCTTTTGAAGGCAACGGATAACTATGGAAAACTGGATTCGGCAGAGTGCAGAGAATTGTTCGCTAAGCATACCATACAGGTGGGCTCTACGGGAAATTTGGGACTTAGTATCGGTATTATGAGCTCGAAGCTGGGATTCAATACTATTGTACATATGTCAGCGGATGCCAAAGCCTGGAAGAAGGAATTGCTTAGAAAAAACGGAGTGACTGTAGTAGAATATGAAGGCGATTACAGTTCGGCAGTGGCGCAAGGACGCAAGCTTTCGGCAGAAAATAACATGAGTTATTTTATTGATGATGAAAATTCAGAGGATTTGTTCCTGGGATATGCAACTGCGGCATTAAGACTTAAGGTTCAGCTCTTTAAGGCAGGTATCCCCGTAGATGAAACACATCCTTTGTTTGTATATCTGCCTTGCGGAGTCGGTGGCGCACCCGGTGGTATTACTTATGGGTTGAAGCAGATATTCGGAGATTGTGTACATTGTTTCTTCGCCGAGCCTGTGGGGGCGCCTTGCTTTACACTCGGAATGGCGACCGGCAGGAAGTCTGACATTTCTATATACGATATAGGTCTGGACGGTGTGACAATAGCCGATGGACTTGCAGTAGGAAGAGCCTCAGAATTGGTATGCGAGGCAATGGAGAGTCTGGTGAGCGGAAGCTTTACTGTTTGTGAAGATAAGCTGACAGAATATATGAGACTTATGTATCAGAAAGAGGATGTATTCCTGGAGCCGTCTGCCTGTGCCGGAATACAAGGATTGCTCCTTCAGTCCGGAGAGAAGATGAAGGACTATATCAGAAAACATGAGCTGACCGATTGTATGGTTGATTCAACACATTTGGTATGGGCAACCGGAGGCGGACTTGTACCTGATGAGGTCAGGGCTGATATGTTGGGGCTGACTCAGAAGGATATGTGAAGCTGAGAACAGACTATATGATTTAATGGATAGTGATAGAAATAATGCTGACCTGATTGCTGTAATATCATATGCGATAC
>JAKSRU010000235.1 GCA_024403475.1 Lachnospiraceae bacterium
TAATCGTGAGTAATTGTTAGTCCTTAAAAGTGAGAAACTGCGAGGTCAGTTATGAAGGTAGTTATAGCTATAGATTCGTTTAAGGGAAGCCTTTCATCTGTTGAAGCCGGAAATGCGATTAAGGCCGGGATTTTAAAAGCAAAAGAAGCTGAAGTTACGATAAAGCCGATTGCAGATGGCGGAGAGGGAACTGTTCAGGCGCTTGTAAATGGAATGAACGGTGTACTAATGTCATCAGTGGTTACAGGACCGCTTGGAGAAAAGGTAAATGCAGCTTGGGGAATGCTTGATACAGGTGATACTAAAACTGCAATTATTGAGATGGCAGCAGCTGCCGGTATAGTGCTTGTAAATAAGGACAGCCTGAATCCGCTGAAGACGACCACATACGGTGTGGGTGAGTTGATTAACGCAGCGATAGAAGCGGGGTGCAAGCGGTTTATTATTGGCATCGGAGGAAGTGCGACCAATGACGGCGGAGTCGGAATGCTTCAGGCATTGGGATATGATTTCCTGGATAAAGCGGGTAATCCAATTATACATGGGGCAATAGGTCTCGGTGATTTAGCAAGTATATCTGACTGCAATGTTAATCCGAAGCTTGGTGACTGTACCTTCAGAGTGGCTTGTGATGTTAAAAACACCCTATGCGGGGACAATGGCTGCAGCAAAATATACGGACCTCAAAAGGGCGCTACTCCCGAAATGATTGTTGACATGGATAGGTGGCTTGCCGAATATGCAAGGATTTCCGGCGGAGATATGAATTATCCGGGTACAGGAGCTGCAGGAGGATTAGGATATGCGTTCCGAACCTTTCTCAAGGCATCACTTGAACCGGGTATTGAGATAGTGCTGGAAGAAACCGGGCTTGAAGAGGCTATGAGTGATGCGGATATAGTTGTGACAGGTGAGGGAAGAATGGATTCCCAGACTGTTATGGGGAAGGTACCTGTTGGTGTGGCAAGACTTGCCAAGAAATACCATAAGAAGGTTATAGCTTTTTGCGGATGCGCTACGGATGATGCAGGTGTGTGCAATGAGTACGGAATAGATGCATATTTCCCGATATTGAGAAATCCTGTATCCTTGGAGGAAGCCTTGGATAAGGATAATGCATCCTTTAATCTGATGTGTACTGCAGAGCAGGTATTCAGGTTGATATAGGGTAATAATAATTGCGAATAACAGTTTGATTTATCTTTACTAATCGTATATAATTCAGATTTGTATGTAGGACAGATGATCGCGGCTGCAGTAATGCAGGTGAGGAAAGTCCGGGCTTCATAGGGCAGGATGCCGGATAACGTCCGGTGGAGGTGACTCCCAGGCCAGTGCAACAGAAAACAACCGCCTCGCAAGAGGTAAGGGTGAAAAGGCGGTGTAAGAGACCACCGGTCGCTTGGTAACAGGCGGCGCTGTGTAAACCCCATCCGAAGCAAGACCAAGCAGGAGAGCTAAGGGCTGCCCGCCCATTCTTCAGGTAGGTCGCTTGATGCGGCTGGTAACAGTCGTACTAGATAGATGATCATCCGTGTCCCGGTAGGGACGGACATAACCCGGCTTATAGTCCTACTGCTCGAGCTCCCGAGAGGGAGCTCTTTTTTGATGCGTTATTTAGGTGCAAGCAACATGTATTATTTTATTATTGTGATGAATGGAAATTATTAGTGATGAACGGTCATTTGACCCCATTGTATGGGCTTATTGACAAGAGTATATTAATATTGTCAATTGATGAAAGCATTATGCGAAAGTAAAAGAAAATAAAACAGTGAATTTTTAATAGGTATTTAGGAGGAAGAGATTTATGGCATTTGGTGTTAAGATTAAGAGAGTTGAGTTATCTAAGGCATATACTTGTGATGAACTTGCAGAGGCAATGAAGGCAAGTGGAGAGTGGGAAATGGGTGAGCCCTTTGCAGTAAAGCATGGTTTTGCATGGCTTGTAGCATTCCCTCCCATTGATCGTCAGAACCAGGTCTGGGTTCAGCCTTGCTCTAAGGAGCCCGCTCAGAAGTGGCAGATTATGCTTAGCCACGATATTGCAGGCGATTTCGGAAACATGGCTAAGAATGCACTTCTTGATGCTGTAACTGATGGATGGGCAAGCATGGGTTCTGTATTCGGTAAGAAGGCTAAGGCCGGTGAGAAGCAGGTAGATGATGTAATCGAGGCTCTCAAGTCAAGAAATCTTTAATTTGTAAGTTAAGACTCCCATATATAAATGAATTGATAAAACTTGATGAAACAGGGCAATGCCGTTTGATTGGCATTGCTCTGTTTTTGTGCTATAATACTCATCAAATCGGCACAAAAGCAATCGACGATATGCTCTGATTTCGTTGAGTAGCAATAGTATTGAATTTTATTAAACAGAAAGGCATACAAAATGACTAAAATTGACGTTGTTTCCGGTTTCCTCGGAGCCGGTAAGACTACACTTATTAAGAAGCTTTTATCAGAAGCACTTAACGGAACCAAGACTGTTCTTATCGAGAACGAATTTGGTGAGATCGGTATTGATGGCGGATTCCTTGAGGATTCAGGCATTGAAATTAAGGAGATGAATGCAGGCTGTATCTGCTGCTCACTCGTTGGTGATTTCGGTTCATCACTTAAGGAAGTAATCGAAAAGTATCAGCCCGACAGAATTCTTATCGAGCCTTCCGGCGTAGGTAAGCTTTCTGATGTACTTAAGGCTGTTGATAATACTGCAGGTGACCTTGAGGTTCAGATTAACAGTGCGGTTGCTGTAGTAGATGCATCTAAGACCAAGATGTATATTAAAAATTTCGGTGAGTTTTTCATTAACCAGATTGAGTATGCAGGAACAATTATTCTCAGCAGAACCGACAAGGCCAGTGCAGAGAAGATTGCTGAAGCAGTAGCACTCATCAGAGAGCACAATGCTAAGGCGACAATTATCACTACTCCTCTTGCAGAACTGGATGGAAATGATATTCTTGCAACCATCGAAGGCGCTGACAAGATTGATGACCTTCTTGCGGATATGATGGAGAAGGC
>JAKSRU010000236.1 GCA_024403475.1 Lachnospiraceae bacterium
CAGAAGCGATTACTCTCTTTGCATCAGTATTTCCGAACAGACGAAGAATTCTGAGGGCCTGTGTAGAAACAGCCTCCATTGATCTGAGAAGAGGGGTCTTCTTATCGAGAGCCTCTCCTGTAAAAGAACAGAATGCTGTGGGAATGCAAAGCACTACTCCGGTAGCATCCTCTTTTAAGAATACGGGTGAAGTGATATCCCATACTGTATATCCGCGTGCTTCGAAGGTAGCACGAAGTCCGCCTGAGGGGAATGATGAAGCGTCAGTCTCGCCCTTGATAAGCTCCTTGCCGGAAAACTCCATGAGCATTCTTCCCTCTTCATCGGGATGGGTAACAAATGCATCCTGCTTCTCGGCAGTGATGCCTGTAAGGGGCTGGAACCAGTGAGTATAATGGGTTGCACCATTCTCGATAGCCCAATCCTTCATAGCCTTAGCTACAACATCGGCAGATTCCTTTGACAGTTCTCCGCCACATTCCATGACCTTCTTTACTTCCTTAAAAACGGTCTTAGGAAGTCGTTCCTTCATCTTTCCGACAGTAAAAACCTTACTGCCAAAAAGTTCTTCCACATTCAGAACTTCACTCATTTTTCTAATCCCTTTCTTTTATGCAAAAAAGAGCCTGTTTGCGACTGACTCATTTTTTGTAATTTTAGCAAGTATATACATTCTGTAATAGATATAAATTAAACCAACTTTTTACAGGTATTATGCTTTTTCAAGGCAAAATAGCTTACTTTACCGCTACAGCCTCCAAAATTTCTTGGTATCCGATTATTTTCTCAGCAAATCTCCCGTCTCCGGCAACTCAGATAATTTAATCCAGACCTGTTCTCTTGAGTGAGGACAGCTTTCCACAGGTATTATCTTACCCCATACCGTATCGATAGCTTTACTGTGTGACAGGCTGCCTGACTGCAAATCATCACCGGTGCAAAGATGATACATCGCTTCGACGGTGACAATAAGCTCTCTACCGTCTGCCTTCATAATTTCCAGTTTATCGCCGACGCAGAATTTATTCTTCTGCTCAAATCTTGCAAGAGTGACCTCTGCGCTTCCACTTGCAGTATCCTTACCTTCGCCTACGCTTCCACTCGCAGTATCCTTGCCCTCGTCTGCGCTTCCACTCGCAGTCTCAGCAACTGTTCCCTCAGGCATCACTCCACTCTTAAGCTCCTCTATCATAGCCAGATAAACAGCATCGCTTGAATAGGTATTGTTATCGTATATCTGGCTCTCCTCATCAGGCTTGCCATAGAAAAATCCGGTACAGAACTTTCTGTAGGTACACTTGGCAATCTGCTCCCGGTACCATGGCAGATTAGCTTCATACTTAGCAGGGTTCTCAAAATAATCATCAATCGCGCGTCTGTAGGTACGTGCAACTGTAGCAACATAGAGTGCAGTCTTCATACGACCTTCTATTTTCCACGAATCGATACCTGCATTAATCAAATCCGGAATATGCTCTATCATGCACAAATCTCGAGAGTTGAAAATATATGTTCCTCTCTCATTTTCATATACGGGAAGATACTCTCCGGGGCGACTTTCTTCTTCAACAGCATAACGGATTTCATGCTCTTCACTCTCGTAATTGTCACATTCTTGTGACCCGCAGTCACCACATTCGAAGTTTCTCTTAGCGCCAACCTCTGCAACACTGTACTTCCATCTGCAGGGATGTGTACATGCACCGTGATTGGCGTCTCTTCCTGTAAAGAAATTAGATAGTAAACATCTGCCGGAATAAGAAATACACATAGCTCCGTGAATAAAGCTCTCGATCTCCATCTCCTCCGGAATATTCTGTCTGATTTCAGCTATTTCTCTGAGTGAAAGCTCACGCGCGCTTACTACTCTTTTTGCGCCCATTTTCCACCAGAATTTATAAGTCTCGTAATTGGTATTGTTAGCCTGTGTTGAGATATGAATCTCCGACTCCGGCCATACCTCTCTGCAAATGGTATACATGCCCGGGTCAGCTACAATAAGCGCATCAGGATGCGCAGTAACCTCATAGCCTGCGTTCCAGTTTTCAAGGTACTCTTTTTCCAACCTGTTTCTGCTTCCGGATACTTCGATTACCTTGCCGGCAGCTTCTCTTGCAGCAATACTTTCGCGTGCAGCCTCAACCCATATCATATCCTTATCACTAATAACATGCTTAAGGTCTCTGAGCTCTTCAAAATATTTTCTTGCACCGGTCAAGTCATAATTATGTGCAAGAATATTGGCTGTAACATGTACACGTACACCATAGGCATGCGCAAAGGCTATACCCTCTGCCATTTCTTCCATAGTGAAATTTTTTGCCTTCGCTCGCAGACCGAAGGCCTCACCACCGATATATACTGCATCCGCGCCATAGCGCACTGCACATTTCAATACTTCAAGGCTGCTTGCCGGGCAAAGCAGTTCCGGCTTTTTTCTGTCAGTCATTGTATTTCTCCATCTAAATCAACAGTTTCAAATCTGCTGCCTGCAGCTAAAAATCACTTCAGTTTAGTACTGAGCGTCATTCCGTCTCCGACAGGAAGAATCACGGTATCTAAATTCTCATTATGCTTAAGCTCATAAATATATTCTCTCATACGCGAATGAATAGTCCTGTCTCGTCTTGTGACAGCAAATCTGGACTCAATCACATCACCATCCTGAAGAATATTGTCAGATACAAGAAGACCTCCCACCGGCATAAGTCTCATCAGCTCAGGTAGCCAATTAATGTACTGTCCCTTTGCGGCATCCATAAAAATCATATCATAGGTACCTTCAAGGGTTGGCAGGATTTCAAATGCATCTCCCTCGTATAGGGTAATCCGTTTAATCTCAGCGTCCACAGAGCATTCCTTAGCATCTGCAGCCCTCTTAAAATTGGCATGAGCTATCGGAATTCTCTTCTCATATTTTTCAATGGTATCGATATGCGTATCAGGTCCTGCGGCCTCGCTCATAAGTAAAGCAGAAAAGCCGACCGCTGTCCCTATTTCCAGGATGCGTT
>JAKSRU010000237.1 GCA_024403475.1 Lachnospiraceae bacterium
TTTGTTTATTGTAAAACTAGTACACATTATTAGATCCTCCTAGCTCTAAAAACTGGAATTTTATCTATCCAAATTATAACTGAAAACACCTCTAAAATCACCAAAAATCCACTAGTATACAGAGTCAAAAACTCTGTATACACATTTTTTCATTAGTCTACAGAAGTGATAACTCTGTAGAAAAAAGCGTATCATATTCTGTAGAATTTCTGACCAATATCAACGCTATATCCACTGCCTATGCTTCAATGATTTTTCTACCCATAGGTCACTTAGCCAGTATCGACTTACCATGTCAGCACCAAACATTAAAAGGATGACAAAACTGCCATCCTTTCCTTGTTTTTCAATATGTTGGATTTTTGAAATCCATTATTTGTGATACGGTTCATTATTAATTATACGCTCGGCCCTATAAATCTGTTCAAGCAGTATAACACGCATAAGTTGATGAGGAAATGTCATATCAGAAAAGCTTAAATGCATATTAGCTCTACCGGTAACATCTTGATGCAAGCCAAGCGAGCCTCCAATAATAAAGCAAATATTACTATTCCCGTTAATTCCTTGATTATTAATCCAAGAAGCAAAACCTTCTGATGTAAGTCTTTTACCATTAATCTCCAAGGTACATACTGTATAGTTATCTTTTATTTTAGAAAGAATGCGCTCGCCTTCTTTTCTTTTTATTTCATCCATGACGATTTCAGAAGCACCATCAGGCGTCATCTCATCATCTACAGTAATAATTTCAAGCTTAACATACCTTGATAAACGTTTTACATATTCGTCAATTGCATCGCGGTAAAACTTTTCTTTTACTTTACCAACTACGATAAGGATAATTTTCACGACTATTCCTCGATATCTTCGTACGCAAATTCATCATCAGATAAATCAACATCAGCTTCCTTTAGGTCATCGCCTAAACTATCAGCTTCAGTAATAGGGAAAATCATATCATAAATATAATCATCAACAAATTTTTCTATAAATTGCGGATCAAGATTTACAAACTGCTCATTAAGCTTATCAAGAATAATCTTTGATCGCTTAAAATATAGAATTTCATTAGATTCTAATTCAATATTATAGATTTCTTTGTCGATTTCATCAGCCTTCAAATTTGCTTTGGCCCACTTACAAATCGAATCCTTCAAGGTCTTTTCACCCTTAGCGCGAGATTCATATTTCTTTGCATTAGCAAAGGATACTCCTCCCATTACAAGGAAAAGAATAAATATAGCGCACATAACACCATAGAATAAATATGGATTACCAAATTTGACCGGAATAACCCCTGTAATTCCAAGTATTACAGCTACGATACCTATAAACCCAACAATAAGCAAAACCCAGCCTGACGACCTATTGTCGTCAGCTGAGTTCTGGCTATCATTATATTTTGCTTTTTCTAATTTAAGAGTCTTAGGATCAGATACAATATCTAATTCATTATCCGACTTCTCAACATCAGACATACAAGCATCTCCCTATTTGTTCAGATATTCATCAATACCCTTAGCAGCAGCTTTACCTGCACCCATAGCAAGAATAACGGTTGCAGCACCTGTTACAGCATCACCACCTGCATATACGCCTTCCTTAGAAGTTGCACCATTATTTTCATCTGCAACTATACACTTCCACTTATTAACCTCAAGACCTTCAGTAGTAGAAGAAATAAGAGGATTAGGTGAAGTACCAAGTGACATGATTACAGTATCTACATCCATAACAAACTCTGATCCTGCAACCTCAACAGGTCTGCGACGTCCGGATGCATCAGGCTCGCCAAGCTCCATCTTGATGCACTTAATACCGGTAACCCAACCATTCTCATCTGAAATAATCTCGGTAGGATTGGTAAGAAGATCAAAGATGATACCCTCTTCCTTAGCATGATGAACTTCTTCAACTCTTGCAGGAAGCTCTTCCTCGCTACGACGATAAACAATATGAACCTCAGCGCCAAGTCTGAGAGCAGTTCTTGCAGCATCCATAGCAACGTTACCGCCACCAACAACAGCAACCTTTTTGCTCTTCATAATAGGAGTATTTGAATTCTCATCAAACGCCTTCATAAGGTTACTTCTGGTAAGATACTCGTTTGCTGAGAATACACCATTAGCATTCTCTCCGGGAATTCCCATAAACTTAGGAAGTCCTGCACCGGATCCGATAAATACAGCATCAAAGCCTTCCTCGGTAATAAGCTCATCAATAGTAAGTGACTTACCGATTACAACGTCAGTCTCAATCTTAACGCCAAGAGACTTAACATTCTCGATTTCCTTAGCAACAACCTTAGTCTTAGGAAGACGGAACTCAGGAATACCATATACAAGTACTCCACCGGCCTGATGAAGAGCTTCAAAAATAGTTACATCATAACCCATCTTTGCAAGATCACCGGCAGCAGTAAGACCTGAAGGACCCGAACCGATTACAGCAACCTTCTTGCCGTTAAGACTATCAGCCTTCTTGGGCTTAATGCCATTCTCCATAGCCCAGTCAGCTACAAAACGCTCAAGCTTACCGATTGAAATAGGCTCACCCTTTATACCTCTGATACATTTTCCCTCACACTGTGACTCCTGAGGGCATACACGACCGCAAACTGCAGGAAGTGCTGATGACTCGCTGATAATCTCATATGCCTTCTCAACCTCGCCAAGTTTAACCTGCTCAACAAAACCGGGAATATTGATTGCAACGGGGCATCCCTTTACACACTGTGCATTTTTACAATTAATGCATCTTGAAGCTTCTTCCATAGCTTCTTCTTTGTTATATCCGAGACAAACTTCTTCGAAGTTATGTGCTCTAACCTGAGGATCCTGCTCTCTTACAGGAACTTTCTTTAAAACGTCCATTTATATTCTCCTTATCTGAATAGGTTTAGATTAATTAATGACACTGACCACATCCGCCATGATGTGTATTGCCTTCTTTTGCTGCAAGATAAGCTCTGCCTTCTTCAGTCTTGT
>JAKSRU010000238.1 GCA_024403475.1 Lachnospiraceae bacterium
AAAGCTACCAAATTAGGTAGCTTTTTTTTTGCTCATTTTTCAGTTATTTACCGTTAAATGTATTTATACTTGCATTTTATGGTATAATAATCTATGTATGCGTATCTATAGTTTATTATTAATAGGGTATATGGTTGAATATGGATTCTATTTATTCAAAACTTAAAAGCTATGGCGATAGTGATTTTTATCCATATCATATGCCTGGTCATAAACGTAAAAAGCTTACAGATCCTCTTAAGGATATTGCAGATATAGATATTACTGAAATTTATGATTTTGATAATCTTGCTGATCCGACAGGAATACTTAAAAATATTCAGGATTCTTTAGCTGACTATTTAGGCGTTGAGAAATCATATTTTCTTGTTAATGGAAGTACTGTGGGAATATTGGCGGCTATAAGTGCTGTAGTACCTACGGGTGGTAAGCTTTTATTAGCACGGAATGCACATAAATCTACATATAATTCGATGTGTATTCGAGATATTGAACCTACATATATATATCCTAATATTATAGAAGGATTGAATATTTGTGAGGCGGTAAGTGCTGATCAGATAGCCCATGCATTGGCTGCAGATAGAATGGATTGTTCAGGATTTGATGAGAGTGATGATTATGATATTGTAAGCAGACCAATTGATGCTGTTATTGTAGTTTCACCAACATATGAAGGAAGAATTGCAGATATTAAAGCAATTGCAGAAATAGTTCATTCTTATGGGATTCCCTTGATAGTAGATGAGGCTCATGGAGCGCATCTTGGATTTGTCAGTGGTACTGGCGATAATGCCGGTGGTATTGAGGGATATACTAAAAGTGCTTGTCAGCTGGGGGCAGATATAGTTATTCAAAGTTTGCACAAGACAATACCTGCGCCTACTCAGACAGCAGTTATGCATATAAATTCAGATTTGGTTGATATTGATGCTGTAGAAAAGTATTTACATGTGTATCAAACTTCAAGTCCTTCTTATGTATTGATGGCTGCGATGGAAGCTTCTATTAATTATATGAAGGAATTTGGGGCTGATAGACTTTCCTTCCTAAGAGATAAATACTGCCAGTTGATTAATGATATAAACAGCACATGTATATATATAGAAGCTTTACCTTATGAAAAGGGTATTCAGGATCCCGGTAAATTCATTTTTTCGGGAAGGAGAGCCGGATTAACAGGCAAAGCTTTGACAGACATTCTTAGAAGAGATTATCATCTCGAGTTTGAGATGTGTGTCAGAGAATATGTACTGGCTATGTTTACTGTAGCCGATGAAGCTGATGCTTATGATAGATTAAGAGATGCTTTGATTTCTATCGACAAGAAAATACAAAATGATGCGACAAATTTCAAGAAATCATTATGTGATTTTGAGCTTTCGCAGGAAAGCATCTGCTTAAAGAATGTTTTCCTAAAGAACGAGACAGTTATCCCGCTGAGCGCTGCTTGGGATATGAAGGGCGAATACAAATCTCTTAAGGATGCAGTGGGATGCTGCGCTAATGATTTCATAGGATTATATCCGCCGGGGACTCCTATTTTGGTGCCCGGAGAAAGAATTACATCGCAGCATGTGGAAGACCTGAATAACTATATTGAATGTGGTTATGAGGTAACCGGAGTTGTTGATGGGCAGATACGAGTAATCGAATAAACGCGAGGATATTATGGGAAAAATCTTCTGTGTGATGGGCAAAAGCTCAACAGGAAAAGATACAATATATAAAAAAATTCTTGAGAACAGTAGCTTGTCGCTCGAAAGAATTATTACATATACGACCAGACCAATCAGACAGGGTGAGCAGAATGGTGTTGAGTATTTTTTCACTGATGAAGAAGGATACAAGGCATTGCTCGATGCCGGAAAAATTGTCGAAGAGCGTGTATATAACACGGTTCATGGACCTTGGAGATATTTCACGGTTGATGACGAAAATATCCGCAATGATGCCGATTATATCGTGATTGGTACTCTGGAGGCATATTCGGGACTAAAAAAATACTTCGGTGAGGAGAGGGTTTGCCCCATATTTGTAACTGTAGATGATGGAGTTAGACTTCAGAGAGCACTGAATCGTGAAAAGCAGCAGAACAATCCCAAATATGAAGAATTGTGCAGAAGATTTTTGGCAGACGCAGCAGATTTTTCTACAGAAAAGATTAATGAAGCCGGTATTAATAAGTTCTTTTATAACAATGATTTGCAGGAATGCATAGCAGAAATTATTGATTACATTAAGGCGAATAAATAATGGATATAAAGGTTAATCAGGTTCAAAATGCAGCTCCGATTCAGCAGACGCAGCAGGTACAGCCTACAGATGGTACCTTCAAATTTATGCTGGCGAGCAATATAGAGGAAGCCGAGCTTCAGGCAAAGCTCAATGCCATGATGGAAGAAATCACGGAGGAGGGCAAAAAGCTGGCAAAGAGGCGCGATGTAAAAGATATGCGTCATTACCGAGGTCTTGTGAAGGCTTTTATGAATGAGATAGTATCGCGTTCACACGAGTTTTCGCGAGAGAATTTCTTGGATAAAAGAGGTCGTCACAGAGTGTATGGCATAGTGAGACTCGTTGATGAAAATCTTGATGAGTTGGCGCAGGCACTTATGAGCGACGAGAAGGATAATATAGACATTCTCGGAAAAATAGGTGAAATACAGGGATTATTGCTTGATATTTTTACCTGATATTCCGAAATGTGACAGTAATTTGCATTCAGAAATAGTAGTTTGTGATTTATATTTAGGAATAGTAGTTAGGAATTTGTATTTTAGAAACAGTAGTTAGTAATTTATATTTAAGAAACAGTAGTAAGCGATTTGTATTTTAGGAACATTTGTTAGTTATTTGTATTTTAGGAACATTAGATTGTAATTGCCCGACTTAAAAAGAGGACTGTGCTTATGCCAAAATTTACAGATATCGTAGGTCAGGAACAGATAAAAACACATCTTCAGCGTGCAATCAGCATGAAAAAGG
>JAKSRU010000239.1 GCA_024403475.1 Lachnospiraceae bacterium
GCGATTTTAACCGCACTGCCTATGCAACCACAGACAGCGAAACTACTATATCACAGATAAATTATCAGTGCAAGAAGTTTTTTCGCAATATTAGCGCTTTTTCAAGCCTTTTGCAGCGACTATACGCATCACTATAACTGCTGCCAACAGCACTGCAATTATTGCAAGAGCAACAACCACTATCTTTACAAGAGCAGCTTTAGACATTCCAAGTATTCCGTCGGACAAGTCCTCATCATCGGAATCCTCATCGTCAGAATCCCGGTCTCTATCCTTCTTGTCCTCTTTTTTATCATCAGAAGTTTCGTCTCCTGAAGCATCAGTGTCTCCGTCTATCTGCTGATTTTCATCCTTCTGCTCATCATTATCACCTGCAGCACCGGCACTATTGCTGTGGTCTTCCTTCTCGCCGTCAGGCTTATCTGCATTGTCAGCATCCTCTGTATTATCAACCGCGCCGGAATTATCAGGTGTCTCTGCATTACCGGTTGCCGTTTCACTATCATCAGCCTCCGCACCTTCTGCCGGAGCAGTTGTATCATCGCCTTCGCGATCTGTGTAGGGTTGTCCGCCGGGCGTGAGATCCTCGGGATGCTTAGGGTCGTCTTCATCTATCTCATACTCAACTCTTCCTCTATTATCTGTATCCTCCTCAGCATTAGCTACACTAAAGTTGCCAAACGAGGCAGTTCCCATAACAATAAATGCCGCCAAAGAAAACGCTATGCCTTTTATCGCCAATCTTTTTCTCTTCACTTTAACTCTCCATTTCCCAAAACAAGTTCCACCTATTATATCACGAATTCAAAAAATAGGAAGTCAAAAAGCCAAGATAGAGACCTGTGCAGGCTATTCCCAGGCTCAAGCCTCGCAGCTTCTTATACTTATATGTAGAAAAATATATAGAACCGCTCATTAATACATTCGTCAATAAAAGTTCTGCAATTCCTACTGCAGCTATTTTCCTAAAGAAAATGCCCATGACAGCAAGTGCGCCTATCCCAATGCTGACAACAACACGCAGTGTACGGCTCTTTATAACGCAGGCCAGATAAGTTCCAAGCAGTCTTCCGGCTGCCATCGCAAGCAACGATACCAAAGACAGAATAAGCATCTGTCTCCAATTGAAGCTGATTTCCTTTAATATAAAGCCTCCGAAGGCGGATATTATTAAGCATGCCAATACTATCGGTATATAAATAGGCTTAAAACCTGCGCCACCTTCAGCTTCTTCGTTACCCTCAGCCTCTTCTCTGTCAGCACGTGAATCAGAATATATATTTTCAGTCTGCTTCAGCGCTACAAACTGTAAGGATCTCTCGCGGTAAATAATATGCATAAACCCAATGACTATCATTATAATCATCAGTGCTATCCAAATATTTTGTATATATACCTGCACAGAGGTAAAGTCAGCCAACACATTTCCCAGCCAAAGCCCCGGAACACCTGCTGCCAAAAAGATACCGATGTTCTTGGCACCATTGCTCTTGCCGGAATCTCTGTGCATACATCCGAGCCCTGCCCCGACCGTAACCAACGCATTGCCTACTCCGAGTGCATACAGACCAAAGTACATTCCGAGAAGTGAGAATATTATTCCCAGCAGTGTAACTCCCCAGTAGAATCGTCTGTGAATCAACCCTGTATTATTCTTTATCTTCGAAGTGACTACATCGCATACAATTCCCGGAATAAGTGTAAAAACATAGGCACATATCCCGTAAAAAAGATAGGCATAAGCGCTATCATTGCCGTACTTTGCCGACATTGAAAATGCACTTATGCCATTTACTATGAAATTAATAACCGAATAAATAGCTACCATTCAACTCACGCTTATAAGAATTTATTCTTCTTAACCAACTGAACAAAATCCGAATTGTTACGGGTATTTGCAAACATATTTAAGATTCTGTCGGTCGCCTCATCGGGCTTAAGTCCGTTGAGTGCTTTTCTCATAATATTAATAGCCTCGAGTTCATCAGAATTAAGAAGCAAATCCTCTCTTCTGGTGCCTGACTTGGCAAGATCGATAGCGGGGAAAATTCTCTTTTCTGACAGCTTTCTGTCAAGAATAATCTCCATATTACCGGTACCCTTGAATTCCTCGTATACCACGTCATCCATCTTGCTTCCGGTCTCTACAAGTGCTGTGGCAAGAATGGTAAGACTTCCGCCCTCACGCATATTTCTCGCCGCACCGAAAAATCTCTTGGGCATGTGTAACGCCGCAGGATCAAGACCACCCGAAAGAGTACGTCCCGAAGGTGGAATAACCTGGTTGTAAGCTCGTGTAAGTCTGGTGATTGAATCCAAAAGAATTACTACATCCTCCCCAAGCTCAACAAGACGCTTAGCTCTCTCAATAACCATCTCCGCTACACGCATATGATGCTCGGGCTGTTCATCAAAGGTAGAATATATTACTTCTACATTCTGTCCGATAATTGCTTCCTTAATATCTGTAACTTCCTCAGGACGCTCATCGATGAGCAAAATCAAAAGATGAGTAAGAGGATCGTTTCTAAGCATTGAATGTGCCACTTCCTTAAGCAGTGAAGTTTTACCTGCCTTGGGAGGAGATACTATCATACCTCTTTGGCCTTTACCCACAGGGCTCACCAAATCCATGGCTCTCATAGCCACACTGCATCCCGGAGTTTCAAGCTTGATTCTATGATCAGGGAAAATAGGAGTCAGGTTTTCAAATGCGGTTCTGCGGCCGATTTCTCTGGCAGGTCTTCCGTTAGCCTTCTCAAGGAAAGCGAGCGGACTGAATTTTTCCTTCTCGCCCTTGGACTTTTTGATACCTGTAAGTACATCACCGGTCTTTAATCTAAAGCTTCTAATCTGAACGGGTGACACATATACATCCTGGTCTCCGGGGAGATAATTATCACTTCTGATAAAGCCATATCCTTCAGGCATAACCTCAAGAATACCGGTTACGGGAGAATCTCCCTCCTGCATTACATA
>JAKSRU010000024.1 GCA_024403475.1 Lachnospiraceae bacterium
GGCACAGAAAAAGCAGTAGCTGTAGCCACTGCGAACATAGTCATTGCCGATATTATCTTCTTGTAAACAGACTTTTCAACAGATGCTCTTCTCATCGTATTATCTCCTGTATTCTTTACATCCCCCTATCCCTAATAATACTAAAAAAACGGCAACCTCGCAATGATATGTCCTGCACTTTACGCGCACATATCTTAAGCAAGATTGCCGTTATAACGTTATAAATTCATATTTAATTTTAATTACTCTTCTTCAGTCTTTAAGAAGAATACAAGCTCATCCTCAGGATTGAGCACAATGTTCTCGCTGTCATTCTTATTGTCATCATCGGTCATGTTAAGAAGGTCTGTATTATCCAAACCATCCTTGCCGCCGTTAGTTCTTGCAAAGATGTAAGCAAGTGCCTGTTCATCATCACCGAATTTCTTGATAAGTCCGAGAGGAAGTACTCGTCCACCGGTCATCCAATAGATACTCATGATAAGCTCACGCTTAGACTTATACTCCACAGTCTCCTTAAGGCCAAGTAGGGTTCCTGCCTTGAGGCAAAGGAAATCACCTGCATCGGGAGCTGCTTCCTCATCTGATTCTTCATCGTCATCACCTACCGCAGTAATCATATCAATGAGCACTCCGAGACGCTCCGGATTTTTACCAAGCTGTGCATATAGATGACCCAGGAAATCATCACTGACAAGTGTCTGGTCATTATTCTTAGACTGGATGATACTTCTGTTCTGTGAATCAAGGATCTCGACCATTACGTCAACCTTATCATTCTTTCTAAATGCAGACTTTAAATCAGTCCAGTAGATAAGTGGCTTAGCATCGATGCACTCATCTGCCACATTATCTTCAGAAAGGAATACAATAGTCTCTGCCTTTTCTGCAGTAGCTTCACCAAGCTCAGGCATAGGATTGAAAATATCATTTACCTTAATGTAATTGTATTTATCAGGCATAAGGATGGGAGCATATTGCTCATCCTCATAGTATTCTTTAAGTATATCCTCTTCGTCAGCGGTAGAAGCAAGGATTACATGAAGTCCTGCATTTTCATACTTTTGCTTAAATCCGATAAGGTTAGCAAGAATATATGGAAGCTTTTCATTTATACCGACAATGATAATCTCCTGCTTGTCGAAGATGCAGTTGGGCTCGATGATTTTCTCGGGATTCTTATACTGCGCAATAATCTTCTTGATAGTATCTGCGTCCTTGGATCTTCTGCCGATTTCTTCCTCATCCTCAGCAACATAGATACGCTTACCCTCCATATCATAGAGCGGAATAACCGACTGATTATACATAAGGTCTTCTTCGATGGTACTGTCGCCATCATACTCATTGATATAGAGCTCTACACCCTCAAAACTGAATAACTGCTGCAATACGCCATAGAGAGAAGGCATTACAGAGGTAATAGCAATCAGGTAACCCATTATCTGGTTGTAGTTAACAAATACAGAACTGGTATTATGTTCACTGTCTGCATTATAAGACTCTACAAGCTGCTCCATATTGCCGTTGCTGGTCTCTACTACAATATTAGGGGTATAGCCGTCATTTTCCTTCTTAACATTATTGAGATACCAATTGGTAAACATAAAAAGCTTTGACAGATAGAAGTCCTTATCCTTGTGCTTGTCATCCTCTGCCATGTCCTTGGGCGTCATAATAAGTACAGTCTGAGCATCCTTTATATTAATCTTATCAAGGTCAATCTCTGACATAGGATCACCGTCTCTGACGATGATATTCTTGAACTTTTTCTTGCTGCCCTTGCTCTTGTACATATTGCCAATGTCATCAAGAATCTGGTGCTTGTCATAATCAGACAGGATAACCACATAAGTACTATCCATATCATCGAAGCAATAGTCGACAATCATCGAAGGAACCTTGTTGTTGTAGTTAAGCACTACAATGTGATCCTTCATCTTGAGCTTGGTAGAGCTATTAGCAGTTTTCTGCAAAATGCTTTGGATAAAGCTGGTAATAAGACCGACAGTACCACCGGTAAGAGATATCATACCGAGCAATACAACGATTGTTGTCAGATATAATGAAAGTGTTGCATCACTGTAGACATATCTACCACTGGGGTTGACCATCAATGTAAATGCAAGCTTAATCAGTTCAAATACACTTCTTTCTTCATTCTCCGGCAAAAAAGAAATCAATAACGCCGAGAAGCCGATAAACACAATGTTAAATACAATTACAGCTACCAATACGAAGCCGATTGTATGGTTCTCCTTAAATACGCTCCAACGATTTCTTACTCTTTTACCTTTGTCACTCATTTCCTCCACCTCATAATCTCATATTTGCTTCAAAAAAATCTAAGCATTTTTCACACAGAATTAATAATAGCGCATTGATACTGTCATGACAATATCAATGCGCTAATTGAAGTTTGTTCCTATTGCGTGCTTTTCCCTATACCTGCTTCTTATTGTGACTGTTATACAACCACACTTACGAAGCTTCCGCCACTCTTTTGTTTCTTAACTACTATCTGCTTATCAATCTTGGTCTTAAGTTCAGCTACATGGGAAATAATACCTACCAGCCTGTTACCTTCAGTCAATCCCACCAACGCCTTAAATGCCTGATCAAGGGAATCAGCATCAAGCGACCCAAAGCCTTCATCCACAAACATTGTATCAATCTTGATTCCGCCGGCAGATGAGGTAACCTCGTCTGAAAGTCCGAGTGCCAGAGAAAGTGATGCCATAAATGACTCGCCACCGGACAAAGTCTTAACACTTCTTTCAGTACCATTATAGTGGTCGATTACAGACAGCTCGAGACCGCTCTGACTCTTAGCATTATTTGCCTCTTCCTGTCTCTTGAGCTCATACTGACCACCTGACATAGTCATAAATCTGAGATTTGCTCTGCTGATGATTCTGTCAAAATACGTAGTCTGGATATAAGTCTCAAGCATGATTTTTTCTTTGCCCTTAAGCTTTCCGTTCGCAGTATCTGATAAAGCGGTAAGCCACTGAAGCTTCTTCTCGATCTCAACTATATCCTTAGACTTCTTTGATATATTAACCTGAATACTCTTGTTGGTATCTGCTCGGTGCTTGGCATTGGTGCCTATTTCACTGTACTTAGCCTGTTTGAGTTCAAGTTCATTCTTCTTAAGTCTCTCAGCTTCAAGGTCAACTTCCTTGGCTCCTTCTACTGCCATCTGATGGCTCTCTATAGAAGCCTTCAAGGCGGCTACTGCTTTCGTCTTAAGTTGGTACTCGTCATCAGCTTTATCATAAGTCTCCTGAAGCCTCTGAGCTTTATCAATTAATTCTTTTCTCCTGCTCTCAGCCTCTGATTTATCGGCAAAGGTAAGACTCTTTTTAAGTTCACCAACCTGCTTTGTGTTTTCCTCGATTCTTGTATTAAGTTCAGCCTGTTCAAACTTAGTCGTATCAAGCTTTTCTGTAATTTTCTTAATCTCTTCATCAGTAGCAGGAATCATTTCTTCGATACGAGTCTTTTCCTGAGCCTTCCTGTTCTCTTCAGCCAAAAGAATCGAAATCCTGTCACACTCTTCTTTTGCCTTGGTCTGCGCTGATACAATGACTGCATCAAGTCCATCTACACATTCAGCCCCAACGAGCTTAGTAGCTTTCTTCTCGATTTCTTCCTTCTTATTCTGGACTTTTTCTTTCTGAACACTTACTGCCTTTGAGCTTTCTGCAGCAATACCTCTTGCTTCGTCAGCTGCATTCTTTGCTTCCTTAAGTTCAGCCTCAGTAGGAATATTTTCAGACCTTTTAGCCTTATCGGGATGAGTGGTAGAGCCGCACACAGGACACTTAACACCTTCAGTCAGTCTCTCTGCAAGTATGCCTGCCTGGCCATCTCTAAAGTTCTGGTCCATCTCTTCATAGTGAGCCTGCTTTTTCCCAAAGACAGCATCATCCTCGAGGTACTTCTTAAGTAACTTTTCCTGTTTAGCTTCTTCTTCAAGATATGCTTTATACTCTGTATTTAAGTCCTTTATTTCACCAAGCTTTTCATTTGCCCTACTCAGGTCATTTGTAAGGTTTGCGATATTCTCACCTGTATCCTTGAAAATTGCCTGCTTCTCCTTGAGTTTCGCTAATTCGCCTTCTTTAGCCTTCTTATCGGCCTCACCTGTTTCAAGAAGTGACTTATTATTTTCGTATTTCTTTTTATCCGCAGCTATACTAGTATTAATCTTTTCTATCTGAGCGTACTTACTGATTTCTTCGCCAATCTTGGTCGCCTGAGCATTGAGCTCATCCTTAGCCTTTATCTCTTCCTTGACCTGCTCGAAACAACCCTTGAGTCTTTCTTCTTCAGGAATCTCCAGTTCGAGTCGTGCCTTTTCATCTGCCAAAGCTTGTCTCGACTTCTCGACTGCCTCAGCACCACCAATATTTCCATTTACCTCAGCTAATTCCTTATTTACCTGAGTAAGTACTTCGTCCGTTTTCTTGGCAAGTTCATCATCGCATTCTATAAGTTTCTTAAGAAGCTCCATGATATCCTCTGAAGTCATAAGGTTATCCTTAGCTTTTCTGACCTCAATACTCAGGACATTGTCGTCTTCAACAAGGATGCCGCTTATATACTGTTCGATGCTCTTCTTGCTGTCCTCGACCTGAACGAATACTTCCTTGCGCTTAGCATCAAGTTCATTCTGAAGCCTCATATAGTATCCGGTCTTGAACAACTCTCTGAAAATCTCCTGGCGCTGCTTGGTCTCAGCCAAAAGAAGCTTCATGAAATCTCCCTGAGCAAGCATTGCTATCTGCGAGAACTGATTCTTATTGATTCCCAGAAGCTCCTCTACTGCTGCAGTTACATCCTTTGACTTGGTTATCACGCGGCCATCGGGATAAGTAAGCTCAGCCTCTGCAGTCTGCTTGGTTAATCCGTCCCCCTTCTTTGCAGGTCTTAAATACTCAGGATTTCTTCTAATTGTGTATTCCTTGCCGTTATGGCTGAATACCAATTTAACCTCTGTAGGTGTATTGGGCTCTGCATACTTTGACCTGAACATTCCGGTCTCGCGATTGGGGCCACTTGCCTCACCGTAAAGAGCAAAGCAGATAGCATCAAATACAGTAGTTTTGCCGGCACCGGTATCACCGGTAATAAGATAAAGTCCTTTATTTCCAAGCTCGCCCATAGGGATATCTGCAACCCCTGCATAAGGACCAAAAGCTGATATTGTAAGATTAATCGGTCTCATATTTTTACCCCCAAATTGTATCAATCAGATCAGTCATAAATTCTCTCTGATCATCACTTAACCCTCGGTTATTCTGCATCTCATACAATTCTTCAAATAATTCAAGCGGTGATTTTTTCTCAACGTCCTGAATATCTTCAATCTTTCTGTTTTCTCTCGTACGCTTATTGTCGTAACTGAGCTTCATAAGATTAGGATAAATAATCTGCAATTTACCCATTGCATCAGGAATATCCTCTTCATCAGTAAGCACCGCATGAATATAGTCATCTACCGCTGTGCCGGCATAATTATCCTTCAAAGTAAGCTCGGCATATGTACCCTTAATCTCGCGAAGATCATGCTTAGGTATAAGCGGAATCTCTCTGATTACCACATTACCCTTCTTACCGATCTCCACTACACTTACACTCTTCTTATGATCCTTCTCCGAGAAAGAATACTTAAGCGGGGTGCCGCAGTATCTTACTGTCTCTCTTCCAATGCTCTGCTTGCCGTGAATATGGCCGAGTGCCACATAATCAAAGCAATCAAACACACTTGCATCCACGTTGTCAAGTCCGCCTACAACAACCTCCTCGGACTCGCATCTTGCAGCGCCTGTTACAAACTGATGAGCAATAAGGATATTTCTCTCCTGCTTATTTACATTCATATGCTCCACTACTACTCTGCAGGCATCAGTGTAATCATGTATCTCTTCGTCCGGGAAGAACTGCCTTACATTTACAGGCTTAACAAAAGGAAGCATGTAGATATTAAGCTTTCCATCCTCGTCTTCCGCGCTCAGAACATCCGCCTCACCATTAAATACCTGTGATAGATGAATACCTGTAGTCTCCACAAGCTTTGAATGGTCCGAGAATCTTACTGCCGAATCATGATTACCGCTGATGGCGTATACTGCCACCTTTCTTTTAGCCAACGCAATAAGAAAATTGTCCCAAAGCTTCATAGCATCCTCAGAAGGTATGGTTCTGTCATAAACATCGCCTGCAATCAGAACTCCGTCCGGTTCTTCATCATCGATAATATTTATAATCTTGGTTAGGATGTATTCCTGATCCTCAATCATGGAAAACTCATTAACTCGTTTTCCCAAATGTAAATCTGACAAATGTATGAATTTCATTTATTCTCTCCTCTCTTAAGGAATGCAGCAAATCCTGCAACAGCTGTAGAAATCTTGTCCAACGCGGCATCTGCAATAAAAATACACCCTTTTGAGAGGGTTATATAGGTCTCAAAAGGGTATTGTGATATAAACATGATATAAATAATTTTACTTTTTTACCCTTCAATCCACTGATGCATTCCGCATCCGAAGTTTTCGTTCGGGCGCTCCACAAATCCAAACTTTTTATAGAATTCTTCCTTACCCTTTACCGCCATAAGGCATATCATAAATCTATATCCCGGCTTAAGCTGAGCATGAAGATAGGACATTATATTTTCTACCAAAGCTCTTCCAAGTCCCTGTTTTTGATATTCCGGACGCACGATAACATCAGATATAAAAACAGTATAACCGTGATCCCAGATAACTCTCGCCACTGCTATCGGCTTATCCTCTAAGCGAATGCAGCATATGTGAGTAGTGTTCTTAATTCCTTCTGTAGCCTGTTCAATCGGGAAAACGCTCCATTCCACACTCTGTCTCATATCGAGATATTCTTCCGGCGTTATATAATCAGTAACCACACAATTATTTATCATTGACTATGTCCCCCGACTCTATTTAATCTTAACCTCTGCACGGGTATCAGTTCCGAGTTCAGCCACCTCAGCAGCAAACTTCTGCCCCAGAGCATTCTTGCCGATTACCGAACCATAATGTGTAGGAATTACCACCTTAGGTCTGATGGTATCTACAAGTTCCAACGCCTGATTGATATCCATTGTATAGGTTCCGCCAATAGGCACAAGCGCCACATCACATTTTACTGTCACGATATCTTCATTGATATCAGTATCACCTGCTACGTAATATGCGGTTTCATCCATAGTAACTACATAGCCCAGGAACTTTTTCCCCTTGGTGTGAAAAGGCTTCATTTTGTTGTAGGCAGGGATTGCCTCAACATCCAAGCCCTCCACCTTAGTCTTAGTGTGAGGAGCCATAAACACGCATCGGCTCTCGTCTATTCCGGACTTTGCAAACACCTGCTTGCTGATAGATTCCGGCGCAACTAATATAGTCTTCTCGTTGGCAATACATTCAATCGATTTAGGATCAAAATGGTCGTAATGGTCGTGAGTCACAAAAATAATATCCGCATCCTTGGACTCATCATTTATTTCAAAAGGATCAAAGTAAATAGTCTTTGAACCTGCAATCTTGATACTACTGTGGGTATTGATAGTGATATTATCTGTATTCATAACGTCCTCTCTTGCTCACCGTTGCAAATTAACCGCATTCTTGATATCAATCAGCATCTTTCATATCGATCAACATTACACACCGATCAACTGGTCTTCCTTCATGCATACGCACATTCCACATACAAATAAACTTAAAAAGGTTCCAAGTGTAATCAGCGGATTTATTGCCATTCCGGTAGCATTTGATATTGTACTTGTAGCAGCCAAATAATTAACACCTCTTGCTCCTGCCATTCTATTCATAACAATCATCTGTACAGTTCCTGAAAGTGTATTAAGTAATAATGCACTCGCAAATACGATGCTGCAGATTTTCAGCACCTTGCCCTTAGCCTTGTAAACCATAACCATAAGTAATATTGCAAAGCATACATGTGAAAATACCGGAATCGCTGTAGTCCAGGGTACAACGAATAAATCTTCGATATTGTCAATATTGAGCCCATACATTCTGTAAATAGCACTCTCATTCATCATCATAGCGATTAGTATCAACGCTGCCATAGCCTGAGTAGCAAGCATAATAATTGCCAGTAATTTTGTTATCTTTTTGTAATTCATGATATGTCTCCTTATAAAAAACTGTCTGGTAGTAGTATACCACCAAACAGCCTCTGATACTTCTTAATCTTTATTAATCTATGTAAGTAGTGATGCATATCCTGCTCACACCCGAGTTCAGCTTGCTCGAGCTACTCACTCTCGCCTTCGTTCGCTTCTTCCATCTCAATCTGCTCTTCGCCGGCGCCCTCCTCAAATCTGACCTTAAGCACAGCCTGCGGCCAATTAACAGCCACATAAGCCTGCTTACCCTTAGCCTTGCCCTCCTCATCAAAGATGGCAATCAGTTCCTTGAATACCTCCTTAGTCAGATAGCCTCCCCGCCAATGAAACAGCAGCTCTTTATTCTTCTTAACAGCCTGCTTAGTTCTGTTGCGCACCTCATCAAGTGTCGTCCAGGATACCTTCTTTTCCTTATAGTAAAAATGATCTGTATCACTGCACTGAGGAACTCTCCAAATTACCGGTTCATGGTCTCTGAAGGCTTGCTTATCACCAATATTAAAGTAATCATAACGAATTACTTCCCCCTTCGTCAGGGTATTGTCGAAGGTAGCATCTAAGTGATAGTAGGTACCATCTATTTTTACGATATTCCAAGCATGTCTGTATTTGATTCCTTTATCCGGATTATTCTCTGACAGTGCAATTATGCACCATATTCCCAGCTTATCACACAGAATTTTTACAGCCTTGGCAATGCCTTCACAGACTGCCACACCGTTACCGAGAGCCCCGATTATCTCATGAGAATATTCCTTTTTCAGTTTATCATACTTTACATTACGAACAATAAAATCATGAACAAACAGTTCCTTTTCCTTCTCGCTCATACCCTCTGCCTGGCGCGCCAGCTTCTTTACTCTCGCGTCCATTGCCTGAATATGCTCTCGAATCTTGCCCTTGTCAAACAAATACACAGGACACAGTATTACAAAGCTTGAATTGTCATAATACTTATATGAAAAGGTTACTGTATAAAAAATCTCAGGACAATCCATTCTAATCATAAAATAGATATCGGAGAGTGACTTTTTATCCAGGAACGGTACCTGTATTTCATCCTGCAGATTAAGCAAGCCCTCCTTCATTGCATAATAGGCTTTCTGTCCTTCTTTATTCAGCTGTTCATAATAGTAATTAGTCATAGCTTCTCTCGTCTGATAATAGTTCTCTTGCATATGAATTTTCTTGTCTAAAATCATTATCCCGTCAATGATTCTATCAAATTATGCTCCAACCTTCCACCCATAGATTTTAAAACAAAAAAGCCAAGGCCCCCTTATTTGCCTTGACTCTTTTGCGCTTTGTAGGAGAGGGCCCTTCCGATCACTCGGAAGGGCAATGATAAGAATAACTATGAAAAAGTAAAATGTTTTGTTTATTTTGCCTTCTTACGTGAGATAACATCGAAAGCAACCGCTATGATGAATATGATACCCTTTACTACATACTGATAAGAAATATCTACACCCATAAGATTCATTCCGTTGGTAAGTGATACGATTACAAGAGCACCGATAATAGTGTTAGTTACTCTTCCGATACCACCGCTTACTGCTACACCACCGATATATGAAGAAGCGATTGCATCCATCTCAAATGCAGTTCCTGCGGTAGGAGTAGCTGACTGAAGTCTTGATGTATAAAGGATACCTGAAAGTGCTGCAAGTACGCTCATTGAAGCAAATGCAAAGAGGGTAACCATTTTTACATTAACACCTGAAAGCTCTGCAGCCTGATCATTACCGCCGATACCATAGATGTAACGTCCAAGCTTGGTCTTGTTAAGAATGAAGTTGTAAATGATAAGTACTACACCAACGATAACTGCTGTCCAAGGAATACCCTGATATCTTGCAAGTGTAATGATAATCAACATAATTACTGCAGATGCAAGAATAAGTCCACCGATGAAAATCGGAAGTGATACAACCTTGAAATCATACTTTTTTCTATTAATTCTTGCCTTAATCTGAGATATCCAAAGAAGAACTACTGCAACTACACCTATAACAAGTGTTACCAGATGAATTCCTTCAGGTGCAAAAGGCAAGTCAAAAATATAACCGTTTGAAAGTGCGTTAAAAACTTTGTTTGGTACGATAATTGTACCGGTCTTTTGAAGTGAAATATTGAGTAAACCTCTGAAGATGAACATTCCGGCAAGTGTTGTAACGAATGCCGGTACTCCAAGTCTGGTAACCAAGAGACCCTGATACATACCGATTGCAAGTCCTACAGCGAGTACAATCAGAATAGCAAGCCATTCATTTACTCCATGCTGTGTCATGAGGATTGCTGCGATAGCTCCGCAGAAGCCTGCTACATAACCTACTGAAAGATCGATGTGCTTTAATATCAATATAAGTGTCATACCGATAGCAAGTATTGCTACATAGCCGGCCTGATTTATGAGGTTGGTAATATTTCTCGCTTGGAGGAATCCGCCGTGAGTGAATATCTGGAAGATAATCATAATAATTACCAATGCGATATACATCATATAATCTCTTATATTTTTCTTAACCAGTCCGCCTAATTCTTTTCCTAAATTCATAGTATTGTGCCTTTCTGAAATTAGTATTCTTTTACGAATTGTATTTGTTTAGTGACTATTACTTACAAATCTGATTAACAGCTGATCTACCGGTATTATTTTTCGAGTGTAACCGGGTTAGAGGAAATAGCCATCTGCATGACCTTCTCTTCCGACGCTTCCTCCGCACTTAACTCTCCGGTTATTACGCCTTCAGACATTACATATAGCCTGTCGCTCATTCCGAGGACCTCCGGAAGTTCTGAAGAAATCATGATTATACTCATTCCTTCCTCAACCAGCTTGTTCATCAATGAATAGATCTCATATTTTGCACCTACATCAATTCCTCGAGTAGGTTCGTCAAGAATTAAAACCTTAGGTTTTGCAAACAACCACTTGGCTATCTGAACCTTCTGCTGGTTTCCACCACTTAAGTTTCCTACCTTTTGAAGAATAGAAGGAGCCTTGGTATTCATCTTTTCCTTATAGTAATTTGCAACCTTGATTTCCTCATTCTCATTGATTGCAAGTCCGTTAGTCAGTTCTTCAAGATTAGTGATTGAAGTATTGAACTTAATATCCTGAATCAATACCAAACCATTACCCTTACGATCTTCGGTAACATATGCAAGTCCCGCCTTAATAGCTGCCTTGGGGCTCTTAAACCTGACCGTTTCTCCGTCCATCTTCACCTCACCCGAGGTGATTTTATAACCGGGAGTATTACCGAACACGCTCATTGCGAGTTCGGTTCTTCCGGCACCCATCAGTCCTTGGATTCCTACAATCTCTCCCTTATGAACATTAATGTTCACATTCTTAAGTATCTCTCTTCCTTTAACAGGATCCACAACTGACCAATCCTTTATTTCGAAGCAAACATCACCGATGTTTTTCTTCTCTCTCTTAGGATAAATATTATCAATCTCGCGTCCTACCATATGCTTGATAATCTTAGCTTCGGTAACCTCTTCCTCAGCAGTATTCATAGAGCATATTGTTGAACCGTCTCTGAGTACTGTTATGGTGTCGGCTATAGCGAGAATTTCTTTCAATTTATGCGAAATCATAATGCAGGTAACACCCTGGCTCTTGAGCTCCTTAATAAGATCGAGCAGGTTTGCACTATCATCTTCATTAAGTGAAGCTGTAGGCTCGTCCAAGATAAGAAGCTTAACATTCTTACTCAGCGCCTTGGCAATTTCTACCAACTGCTGCTTACCTACACCAAGACTCTTAACCTTCAGCGAAGGATCAACATCAAGTCTCACCTTCTTGAGTTCTTCCTTTGCTCTTACGATTGTCTCATTCCAGTTAATGGTGCCTCCGTTCATAATTTCATGACCGAAGAAAACATTTTCATAAATACTCAATTCAGGAACAAGAGCAAGCTCCTGATAAATAATTGCGATACCTTTATACTCACTATCTGCGATTCCCCTGAATTTCTGAACGCGACCGTTATAAACGATATCTCCTGTATAAGTACCGTAGCTGTGTACTCCCGAGAGGACCTTCATCAAAGTAGACTTACCTGCTCCGTTTTCACCTACGAGACAATGAATCTCTCCACGTTTAACCTTAAAGTTAACATCACTCAGCGCCTTAACACCCGGAAAAGTCTTTGTGATGTTTCTCATTTCCAATATATAATCTTCCATTACTTCCATTACAGGTCCTCCGTTAACCGAGCCGGCCTTAGAAATCTAAAACCGGCTCAATCATTATTCAAGCGCGACACTTAGTGTCGCTGCGAAAAATACATCGCATCTTCCGATATATTAGTTCAGGCCTGTGAAATCAGCAGCATCATAATATCCTGAATCGATCAATGCCTGGGTAACATTATCCTTGGTAACAACTACGATGTTGGTCTGCTTAGCAGGGACATCCTTAACTTCGTTGTTGTAGCTGCTGTCAGTTGCAGGAGTCTCACCCTTGAGGATGGTAATTGCCATTTCAACTGAATCCTGTGCAAGAGTTCTGGTATCCTTGAATACGGTCATTGACTGAATGCCATCAATGATGTACTGAACTGAAGCCTTTTCTGAATCCTGTCCGGTTACAACATAGCTGGTAATATCCTTATCTGAAGCAAATACATCTGCGATTGAACGAGCAGTTCCATCGTTGGGAGCAAGTACAAGTACATCGCCCTTCATATCAGCGCCTGCGATGGTAAGGTTAGCTTCTGCCTTAGACTTAGCAGTGTTGAAATCCCAATCAGTGCTAACCTGACCGATAATAGCTGCCATCTCTTCACGAGTAAGTGATGCCTTGCCCTTAAGAGCTTCTGCCTCTGATGAGTTAGCAATCTTGAAGGTTCCGTCTGCAATCTTGGGCTGAAGAACACTCCATGCACCCTCGAAGAAAATGAATGCATTGTTATCAGTTGCTGCACCTGCATAAAGGTAAAGAGGAATGTCTGTGCCTGCAGGAGCGTTATCAATAAGGTACTGGCCCTGAGCCTCACCTACTGCAAAGCTATCAAAGGTTACATAGTAATCAACTGCTTCGGTGCCGGTAATAAGTCTGTCATATGCGATTACTGTAACGCCTTCAGCCTTAGCTGCCTCAACTGCTGCTGCAGCTGCTGCACCGTCCTGAGGACAAATAATAAGAACATCTACACCCTTAGAAAGCAATGTCTCTACATTAGTCTTCTCAGTTGCTGATGAGCCCTGGCTGAAAAGAACCTGATTGGTAAATCCTGCATCACCGAGAATCTTCTCGAACTGAGCCTGATCCTGTAACCATCTGGGCTCATCCTTGGTAGGAAGTACGATACCTACCTGAAGTGATCCGTCATCACCTGCATTAGTGGTGGTAGTTGTAGTAGTGTTTGATGTGGTTCCTGAACCGGTTGAGCCGCCATCAGTTGCGGTGGTACATCCGGCAAGACAGAACAGAGAAGCTGCTGCTGCCATAAACAAGCCGAAAATCTTCTTCTTCATTTTATGAATTCCTCCCATAACATTTAGTTTGCCGTTTACAACCATTTGCAATCCGGCGCTGTTTGCTTGTTGCAATATGAATATTAGCACCACGCAACATAACAAGTGTTGCTATGAATCTTCACTTTTTTATGCAAATAAAATCCTGTAAAAAACAAAAATAGCACAATCTTGTCACTCATTTTTTGAATAACAAAATTGTGCTATGCACATATATAGCCTGTTACTTTCACTCCCGGGCTTATTTTATGTATTTACGCAGAACATAAGTCGGCTTTTACCAGCCTAAACTATTCCTCCGCCGTCACGGTATCAATATAGACATCCTCTCTTAGATGAAAACCACTGTCGATAATTATCTCATCCATATTTTCACTCGTTACAGCTATAGGCTCAAGACTTACATAGGGCACATTGTATTTTCCGTCATAAAATACATCCCTGCATTCATACTTACCTTCCTTGGCAAGTATAACAGCACACTCTGCTGCCTGCTTGGCCAGCTTTTCCACCGGCTTAAATACTGTCATATTCTGAAGTCCCGATACAATCAGCTGGCAACCGCCCAAATCAGCATCCTGTCCTACCACACAGATATCTCCGGCCATACGATTTTCAGACAAATAATGTATTACCTCCCTGGCCAAATCATCATTACCGCACATTATTCCCTGCACCTCATTTACAAGGTCCCGCTTCTCGTACAGATACCCTTCTACAAGCTCTGACTGCCAGTTGGTCATATAGGTAATATCTGCGATTTCAATCTCAGCCAACTGCATCTGCATCTTAAAGCCCGCTTCAACCTCAAGCACATTGTTGTCGTCATGAGATCCGCATACCATCAAGACCTTATCACCGGCCTGCAGGGAGCCTGCCATCTCCTGCCCCATCAATGTACCTACCATCTCGTTATCGAAGGATATATATAAATCAACATCCGCATTCATAATCGGACGGTCATAAGCAATTATTTTTATCCCTTTATCCTTAGCCTTGCGAACGATATCCTTAAGCGACTCTGCCTCAATAGGGACAATAACGATAACATCAACATTTTGGTCTATAAAATACTGAATATGCTCTATCTGCTTTTGAACATCACCGTTGGCATTCTGAATATTCACTTCTGCATCAAGATCCTTGGCAGTAGATACAAACACATCTCTGTCACGCTTCCATCTCTCAACCACAAAGTTATCAAAGCAAAAACCAATTTGAATCTTAGGGTCATCATCTTGCTGAGCCTGGTTAACGCTATTCCCGCCGCATCCCACCAAGGAGAACAGCATGAGGATTATTGCTGCCAAGGTTATACAACGCTTTTTCATTTACTTGTTCTCCTTATATTCTGTGGGCGTTACACCAACATTTTTCTTGAAGGTGCGACTGAAGTAATTGGGATCAGCATAGCCTATGGCACTGCATATTTCCTTCATACTCTTATTAGTTGTGGCCAAAAGCGTCTTGGCCTTTTCCATTCTCAGGTTGGTGATGTACTCGATAAAGCTCTGTCCTATCTCTTCCTTGAAAAGCTTACTGAAATAGTAAGGGCTGATATTAATCAAGCGGCTCACCTCATCAAGTGTCAAGTCCTCGTCAAAATGATTATCTATATACTCTCGTGCCTGATGAATAAGGTTTGCAGCCTGCTCCTCTCTCTTGGATACCACATTGCGACATACATTCTGTACCTTGGTCATAAACCAGGTACGCAGATTCTCATAATTATCCATATCCACAATAGTCTTGAGATAATCATGTCGGGCAGAGAATTTATAAACCATTCCTCCACTCTGGTAACCAATCTGTTCCGCATGAAGTACCAATTCAAGCACCTTAAGCTTTATATCCATGATATTCTCATAGTTGGTCTCAAGCATCCAATTAAAGAAGTGATTAATATGCTGTGCTGCACTCTGCGCATTACCTTCCTTAACAGCCTGAAACAGCAGTTCCTCGGTTTCTATCGGATAATCATCCTCAAACTCGCAATTTATAGGCAAATCCTTGGCATGTGCCACTGAGCTTACCGACAATCTGAAGGAATTGACAGCCTCCATATATGAGGTTCCCGCCTTGCTTGCAGGCTGCACCGACCCGATACCGACTCTGAACTTGGCATCTATATGCCCGCTCAGTTTTCGGACCATTTTTCGTACATTTTCAATTACTGCAATACGGTTCTCGTATTCGTCTGTCACTTCACCATCAGCTACCGGAACATACACTAATACCATATTGGCCATAAGAGGTCCCACAATACCCTTGAAAAACTCTTTAATTATGGCACTGATTTCCTGATAATTAGCGGATACACGTACACTTGCTCCAACAGAATTGGTAAGCTCTCCATTTTCCTCACGCTCACCGATTTTTATAACCATCATATATCCCATGCGCTCCGAAATACCCAAAAGCTGCATGTATCGCTCAGTCTCATTGGCATAATTGTCCTGAAAAAGAACCGAATAAATAAATCCGCTCTCAATCACCGGAATAATGGTCTCAAGCTTTTCGCGAATCATTAAATCATTGCTCCTCTTTTTCCTGAGAAGCTCGATTTCTTCCATTGCCTTCTTGGTAACATCGACAATCACATTTTTATCAATCGGTTTGTTCAGATAGCAAAGTGCTCCCACTTCCATTGCTTCCTTGGCATAATCAAAACGCTCGTAAGCACTCAGTACGATGAAAATGGTATTGGGCATACTCTTTTGAATTTCCTTCATAGCTTCAATACCATTGATACCGGGCATTTGAATATCCATAAATACAATATCAGGGCGAAAATGCTCTGCCAGCTCAATAACGCTTCTACCTGTCTTTGCCGACTCAATAGTTACATTACCCTCGAAATTTTTTTCTAGTATGAACGTCAAGGCTTCAATTACGATTCCCTCATCGTCAGCCAGTAATATCTTATACATACCGGTTCCCCATTCATTTATGTGTTACTTGTCCTTCGCTATTATTGCTCGCCGGGAATACGAATAATAAACTCCGTACCCATATTCTCTCCATCACTGTATATCTCTACGGTATTGTCCTTTTCATAGAAAAGAGCAAGACGATTGATTACATTGTTTATTCCTATACCGTTTGAATTCTGCGGATCAGTCGAGTCAATTTTGTTGCCTTTAAGCAGTTCCTCAATCTTTTCCGCAGGCATTCCTACACCGTTATCACTAATACTTACGCAGATATCCGTACCATCTTTATATACCGACAGCACAATCTCCCCCTGCCAATCAATGCCTCGCAAGCCATGGTTTATACAGTTTTCCACAAAGGGCTGTAATGTCATAGCTGTAATATACACTCCCAAGAGTCTTTCATCAATTTCCTTACGATAATGAATTTCCCCGGAAAAGCGCACATTTATGATGTAGATATAGTTATCCACCAGCTCTATCTCTTCCCTGAGTGTTACACTTCCGTTATCCTTCTTGACATTGTATCTGTAGAACTCTGCAACCTTCTGTATATAAGTATAGGTTCTGTCAGCATCCTCAAGCATCGCCAGCTGGGCACCTGCATTCAAGGTATTAAACAGAAAATGAGGACTAATCTGTGCCTGCAGATATTTAAGTTGCGCATCCTTAAGATATGTCTCCATTTTGAGCTCATTCTCCTGCAGTATACGCTTAGCCTCCATATTTTGCTTAATCTGCTCAATATAATCCCTGATACTGACAATCATACGGTTAAATGCAGTAGCCACAGTTCCAACCTCATCATCCGAGGTAACCTCCACCAGCTCTACATCAAACTGTCCGTCTCCTACCTTCTGCGCCGTTTCCGAAAGCTTGGTAAGCGGCTTGGTAATGCTCATTGTAAACAGCATAATCAGTGTAATTGACAATAGTGTTGTCACACCAAAAATCACCAGCACCAAATGTCTTTCCTTATACAGCATATTCATGAAAAGCTGTGAATTACCATAGTTGTCCGTAAACATTCTGCCGTTTAGCGCTGAGATTGCACTATTCAAATCATTAAAAAGAATAGTAGCTTCCTCATAATTTTTCTTGAATTTCTCAACCAGATATCCTCGTCTGTAATCAATTGCCTGCTCTGATACATCACAATACTTTAGCGACATATTGTAGATATTTTTCTCCATAATCAGAGCATCGTTACCGATAATATCTTTGTTAAGCTCCTCCATCAGTTTCTGATACTCTCCGATATGGATGTAATAATTCTTCAAGGATTCGGTATTCTTGTCATTCAGATATGAGGTCATATCCTCCTGCGCCATTTTCAAATTTGTCTGTAATTCATTGAGTCGCGCGTTACTTGAATAAATATCGTTTGTCTGTTTCATCAGCTCATCCATATTCATATAGACATAGCTGTTTACCACAAACACAATTGCCATTGTAAGCAGAAAAATCAACAGCAATCTCGACTGTATACGGTTACGCATGACCTGAAACAAGTCTTTAATCCCCTTCACGTTCCATATACTCCTTTATATTGCTGCTGTTGACTGTATGTACATCAATTAAAAAATATCCGTTTACTACACCGGTTGTATTATACTCTGTAAGGGCATCTACGCAGGCCTCACCCATCAGCCCATAGTTAATAGCTACTGTTGCAGTAAGAATTTTCTTGTCAATTCCCTGTAATATACTATCTGACGCGTAAAATCCCAACACATCGATTTCTCCAACAATATTGTACTCAACAATTGCATTGGACATTATCTGGGTATCCTGCTCTGACAGGCATACTACAAAATCAGGCAGCACCTCCATATTGGTCAGAATACTTCTTATGGATTCATCCGCGGTAAAATAACTCTGTCCGTTTATTGCCACAATTTCCAAATCCATCTTTAGGTGGTTACCTTCATTTATAAGGGTCTCGTGGATACCGTTATAAATAATATTCTGCATACTGTCATCCGCATCCATATCCATCAGAATCAATACTTTTTTATCACTTTTCGTAGCGTTGCGGATAATCTCTCTGCCATACTCTCTTCCCAAATCATAGCCGCCGATTCCTACATAGCTGATACGCTTACTGTCCATGCAGTCCTGCCCTACAGTTACCACAGGGATATGATTTATGTTAGCCTCATTTATAGCCTTTTCAAATTCTTCAGATTCCTCGGCTTCTACAATAATTCCATCTACGTCCATCTCTATGGCCATATTTATCTGCTCAAGCCTCGTATACTGCTCACCAAAGTCCGTACCAAGCAATTCAATATACGCGTCCTTCAACTCGCCCTCGTGCCTGCAGCCATCAAGCAGTTCTCTGCAGGTTTCGGAATCCGGATCCTCCACAATAAGTACATAATGCTTACTGTATTTTTTTGTATTCACGCCACCGTACTCTGAAGTATTTGACATCTGTCTGTTAGTGGTAATGAGCTGAATAATAGCTACCGTCAAAACCGAAGCCAACAATGCCGTTATTACTACAAGAACGGTACGAAATGCATCCTTCTTTTTCATATAGTCACCATTTCATTCACACGATTTGTCTTTTATCTTATCATATAATTCGCAGATATAAACACAAATTATTCGCGCATTTTACCTAATATGTTTCGTGTGTAGTCTTCATATGCAAATTTATTCACATATTTCATAATATAAACCTGTTTTTACTGTCTTATTCTGTAGAACGTCAAATTGCATTTTACAGGGGAGTTAATTGTGAAAAAAAATAAAACCATAGTCATATCAGCAATCATCTGTATTCCCGTACTTGTATTGGTAGTCTCACTTGTAACTATCATCTGCAAAATATATACAAAAAACAATGCTACGGGAGCCTATATCTCGGCTGCCACCGGAACAGATTATGTATCACTGTTTCTGGGGTTAGATCTCGGTGATCAGGAAAAAATAGATTACTATCACGACTTTTACAAGGACGTGACCACAAATGACAGTTTAGGTGACGATGTAGATACTTATGATACCGGCTATTCCGTAACTATTACCCAGGGCAAAAATGAGCAAAAGTACAGCATCGTTGTAGATAACTCAAAAAGGTATGAATCTGCCGAAGAAAATCCCACCACCGATTATCTGGTCTGTGTAGAAGAAAATGATGAAACAAGCTACTATACTGTTTCGGACAAAAAGGTTCTCAAGCTCATGAAGCAGATAATCAAGGACCTGGATATCTCTGACACTCTCAAACCCATCGATGACTCCGACATTGCTAAGTGGAACACCTCAGTCATCGAACAGAATACCTATAACGGATATCCCAAGAATCAGATAGTAGCTGTAATGGATTCTGCAAATTATGCATGGGGTATGTATAAGTCAGGCTACTTCATTGATTTAAGTGGCAATTACTATACCTACAATTTATGCGATCGTGACCTCTGGGCAGAGGCCGGAAAAGCATATCCTGATTTAATTCATTATGACTGCTACTACAGATATTTATACGATGTTCTCTACAATGAATTTTACCTCACCTCAGATCCCATCGGTCGCGTCGATGAGGACGAAATCCGAATCATTTACTGCGAGGGCCTCTTCCTTCCCGATGATATGGAATATGATGAAAAGGAAATCTCAATGGATGCCGGTCAGTCCACAATATACTATATGAGTGGCTATAACTTTATAGAGCTCTACAGTGATGGTGATATAAGAATTACTGCCAAAAATGCCGTTGCTAAGGATATGGTTAAAAAGCTTGAGAATATAGACATCGTTGAATATTACTAAAGTATAAGAATCATAGATCAAATAAATACCAATTTAAAGAAAACCAGGACTTTATGGTCCTGGTTTTTGTTTGTGTAACTAAACTACTTAAGACTTCTGACCAATCTTGAAGCTTTGTTAATAATATCGAGCGTTTACTCGTCCTCACTTGCATACGGGAAACCATTCCACATCATTTCATTCCACTTGGCGTTGGTCTCTTCCATATTCTTTTTCTGCATTATACGATTGCGGTCGCTTAGTATCGCAAGCATCTCATCCGCGACTTCCTCCATAGGAAGAGTCTTATAATGAGACAGATAACCAATCATTCTGCGCGCAGTCCAATCTGTATTCAGATTCTTGCTCACCTGGTCGCAAAAAACTTCCGGATAGCCCCTTTTAAGCATCATCTCATACAGCTGCATGCTAAGCTCTGTTCTCGGTTTCATACATTCTCCTGACTCTTTGTAACTCAGTTATAGCGATTCCGTTTGTCAATATCCAGTTTATTCGTCTGCCATTCTCTTTACTTCTCTGACTGCCTGAAGAACAGCTTGTACCAGTTCAGGCTCGTTATCATTTTCAAGCTCTGAAAGCAGCTCAACAAACTTATCACACATCCAGGGCTCGGTCTCCTTCTCATCGAGATACTTCATCCCGATATACATACTTTCAGAAATGGTCAGCGGCTTGCCTTCATTTGCGGCCTTCGTGAAATCTTCCTCATATTCCTTTTTGATTCTGTTATAAATCTCACTGTTCATAGTAAAGCTTACTCCTCAACAAGTTCTATCATTCCCGCATGTCTCGAATACAGAAAAACCACCCGTCTGTTATTGAATGCAGGTGCAGGCAAAGGCTCTCCTGCCGGAATATAACCTGACTCTCTAAGTTTGCTAATGTCAGCCTCGATATTACTACTGTAGTAACACAAATGATAAGGGGATGCTCCCATTTTTTTGAGCAGATCCCAGGTCACCGATTTCTCACTCTTAGGGGATACCAGCTCGATACGATAATCACCGTTTATCATAAATAGAATATCTATATCACGGATTTCATCATATACGATTTCACCTTCACTAACAAAGCCTAAGCCTTCAAACTGTGGAAGTGCCTTGTCGATTTTCTTAACCAAATAACCTATGTGATGTACTCTCATACCAAACCTACACGTGTTTAATAACAGTATCTACCAAATCACCTATATTCTTAAGTGCCTGAATCTCCGCCATGGTGAACTTAAATCCGTATTCACTCTCAACCTCATTGAGAAGGCTCAAATGAGAAAGGCTATCCCACTCTTCAATATCCTCAGCTGTTGTTTCAAAGGTAAGAGTAAGATTATCTATCTCAAAAACATCCTCGCAAATCTCTGTCAACTTAACAAGTACTTCATTTCTATCCATTTTTATTCTCCTTTTTTTATCCAAACCTGCTTGGGCATAAATGCTTCAACATTCAAGCAGTATCTGTATTCTTCTTTCTCGTCAAAACCTTTTTCGTTGTAAATATTTCTAACCATTTTATTCTTAGGTGTAGGAATATACTCTGCATTGATAATACTATATCCGGCCTCTTTTGCTGCCTCGACCATAGAATTGACAATAAAATCTTCCATTCCGCGTTTCAGCACTCGGCAGCTCATAAACCATGTATCCACGAACAATTCCTGCTCACTCGTTTTCTCCAGAATCACTGCTGACACAAGGCCATATTCGCCAAATTTATCCTTCAAAGTAAAATACAAGGTTATAAACTTATCACTGTCAGCAATCCTTGCTATGTCTCCCTCAGTATATCTGACGGTTCTCAGATTAAACTGATTTGAACGCTGTGAAAGTTGCGCAATTCTATCGTACTTATTAGCTTCGAAGGGCTTAGCCTCTGCCACCATATCGAGACTCTTTAAGTAATCATCTATGGATTCGTAGGTCCTCTCCAGCTTCTTGCGTTCGAACTCCTCCTGATACATCTTGGTTCTGTCAGAACCGACACCGGTATAGGATACTGTATCAAAAAGATTCTCCTGCTGCAAAAAGCTGACATACTGTGCCGGATCTTCCGGCAACTCCGGAACCGAAATCTCAGGAATCATCTCCCTGACAAGATTTCTTTCAAAGGGATTGTCGTCTATAAACACCATAGAATCCATTCCGATATTCAGAGTTTCTCTGATAAATCTGATATTAGACGCCTTATCCTCCCAGTTTGCTACAAACACTGATATATCATCAAGCTTAAGCACCATCTCATCGTTTTGCTCAAATGGTTCTTTAGCAGTATCCTCATTATTCTTGCTGCAAACAGTAAGTATAATTCCACACTGCTTTAATTCTTTCAACCACCTCTGAAAATTGGTAAAGGCATGTCCGCGTCCCAATTCTCCAATTTCGATGCCGCCTATTCCATCATCTCCGATAACTCCGCCCCACAGCGTATTATCAAGATCAAGCACCAAACATTTTTTAATTTTTCCCGCGGCTGATTTTAACACATCCGTTACTGCCTTGGCAACAAACGGTAATGCTTTGATAGCCACAGACATCTTTGAACTGTAATATATTACAGGATCGTAAAAAGCATCTCTTCCAAGGTTATTTTGAATTGCAGAAAAATCAACAGGATATACATTTTTCTCCACATTCATTTTTTCCTGAAGAAGGAAATTCAGCTTCCTGAGCTGATAAATAAACGTATCACTTACCTTTGCCGAGTACTGACCTAAAGCCTTGTCATCAATCTCTACAAAATTAGGTTGAATAATCTTAGCTTCTGAATGACTTTCTATCAAACTCCACCACTGTTCTATTTTTGCCATATATGTGTCGGCAAAAACAGACCGCTGTTCCATCGGTAGGTCCAGAAATTCCTCATAAAGCTTTTCTGAAGCAAGCCACAGTAGAACATAATGCGGCACTGCTTTATATGTCTCAGAATCTCCATCCAAAAGCTGTGCATCAATCTGATTGTAATCTATATCGGTAACTTGCAGGTTAATACCTTCGAGTTTTGCCGAACCGCAAATCGCAGCAGACATGAACTGGGTAGCAACATTTCCCAACACCACCAGCCTTGTCTCTTTTCCTTCAATATTCAGTTTTGTAGCTTTCTTCAGTTCTCTAAA
>JAKSRU010000240.1 GCA_024403475.1 Lachnospiraceae bacterium
ATTAAAGGATGTATATATGTCAATTTATGACACATTAAATGATAAACAAAGAGAAGCAGTGGTTTGTACCGAAGGACCACTGCTTATTCTTGCGGGTGCAGGTTCCGGAAAGACTAAGACCTTGACCCACAGAATTGCATATTTGATAGATGAAAATGAAGTAAATCCATGGAATATTCTTGCCATAACCTTTACTAATAAGGCTGCAGAAGAGATGAAAAATCGTGTCATGGACCTGGTTGGCTTTGGAGCGGACCAGATTTGGGTTACAACCTTCCATTCAACTTGTATGCGCATTTTGAGAAGGCACATCGACAGATTGGGATATGATACCAATTTTACTATCTATGATACAGATGACCAAAAAACGGTCATGAAGAATGTCTGCAAAAAGCTCAATATCGATACAAAGAATTTCAAGGAGAAGACCATTCTTAATGCTATTTCAAAAGCTAAGGATAACCTGATAAGTGTATCGGACTATGAGATGTCAACTTTGGGCGATTTCAGCAAGGTGGTTTTCGCAAAGTGTTACAGAGAATATCAGGATCAGCTCAAAAAAAGTAATGCGCTGGATTTTGATGACATCATAGTAAAGACCGTTGAGCTCTTTAAGCAGTTCCCCGAAATTCTTGATTATTATCAGGAGCGCTTTAAGTATATAAGCGTTGATGAGTATCAGGATACAAATAAAGCACAGTTTGAACTGGTAAGACTTTTGGCTGATAAATATAGAAATCTTTGTGTTGTAGGTGATGATGACCAGTCTATCTACAAGTTCAGAGGTGCAAATATAAGAAATATTCTTGATTTTGAAGAGTATTATCCTGAAGCCAAAGTAATAAAGCTTGAACAAAACTACAGATCAACACAGACTATTCTTAATGCTGCCAACAGTGTTATTGCTAATAATGTAAGTCGTAAGGATAAGGCTCTGTGGACTGAGATTGGTGAAGGAAAAAAGATCAGATTCAGTCAGCTTGAGAATGCCTACGATGAAGCTAATTTTATTGTTGATGATATCAGTACATCAGTTAGACGCGGAGATTCTGATTACAGTGATTTTGCAATCCTTTACAGAACAAATGCGCAGGCACGAAATATCGAAGAACGTCTGGTGCTTAGGGGCATTCCTTATAATGTTATAGGTGGTACAAACTTTTATGCCCGTGCTGAGATTAAGGATATGATTGCATATCTTAAGACTATCGAAAACGGTCAGGATGAAGTGGCACTCAGAAGGATAATTAATGTACCTAAGAGAAGTATTGGTGCGGCTTCTTTAGATAAGCTGATGGATTTTGCTGAGATTTCCGATGATACACTTTACGGAGCTATGCTTAATGCAGACCAGATAATGGGATTGGGCAAGGCCGCGCAAAAGATTGAAGGCTTTGTTAATCTGATAAGAGTGCTTAAAAGCTATTATGATGCTACAGGCAGCATTTCCGGAATTCTCAAGAAGCTTTTGGAGATGACTGATTACGAGGGATATCTCTATGATCAGGATGAGGAATCGGCAGAGGATCGTATGGCCAATGTTGATGAACTTATCAATAAAGCTGTAGCTTATGAAGACGATAATGATGATCCTACCTTGACAGGATTCCTCGAAGAGGTGGCATTAGTTTCGGATTTGGATAATGCTAATCTTGAAGAAGCACGTATTCCTCTGATGACAATACATAGCTCTAAGGGACTTGAATTTAATCGAGTGTATATCGCGGGAATGGAGGATGGCCTTTTCCCCGGATATGGTGCGGTTATGTCTGATGATCGAGAGGAGCTTGAAGAAGAAAGACGTCTTGCCTATGTAGGAATTACAAGAGCCAAGGAACAGTTAACTCTGACCTGTGCAAAAATGCGTATGATGCGTGGAGAAACACAGATTAATCCTATCAGTCGCTTTGTAAAAGAGATTCCGAGAAATCTGATAGACGGATATATACCGAAGAGTAAGTACGAGCGTGAGGACAGTGATTATTTATCTTATGATGATTCTGATTCATATGGCAGAAATGATTCTTACGGTCGCTCGGGTTCGTACGGAAAATCATTTTCAGGTGACTATGGTTCAGGCTTTGGCAGGTCTGATAGCAGAGATTTCGGTTCAAGCAACAGAGCAGCTGCTGCACCGCCCAGAGCCACTGCGAGACTCAAGAGTGCTTCTGCACCTGATTCTGTTAAGCCTTACTATACGGAACAGATTAAGCAACTGAATTCTTTGGCAGGATTGCAGAAGGGAATGCCTTCCGGTAAATTGGCTTCTTTGGAGTACTCGACCGGAGATAAGGTGAGCCACAAAAAGTTCGGAACCGGAACGGTTTTGAGTATTGTAAGCGAGACCAGGGACTATAAAGTAACTGTTGATTTTGATGCTTATGGTAAAAAAATTATGTATGCTTCCTTTGCAAAACTGGAGAAGTTATAGTTGCTTCAAGGACTTGAAAAAGGTAATTTGCTATGCTATTATTTAAATAACATTATGCGTGGAGTAATTCCCGGAAAGGTGGATTTTATGAGCAAGTTTGAGGAATTAATTGCAACTGAGTCAGATAAGTTTGATGAGTTTAGAGATGCTTCTGCTGCAAAGCTTAAGGCACTTTTTAATAGAAAGGCAGTTGAAGAGATTATTGAGGAGAAGAACGAGGAGCGCAAGGTTAAGGTATGGCTTATAATCCTTGCTATCATTGGTGTTGTAGCAATCGGATGCACCATCGGAATTCTTATTTATCGTAAGAATAAGCCTGATTATCTTGATGATTTTGAGGACGATTTCGATGATGATGACGATGATGATCTTTTCGAAGAAGAATAATCATTTGTTAATCAAATAATTTATGAATTCTATTAGGGAAGGCAGATATCTGCGTTCCCTAATTTTATTTTTGATAAAGATA
>JAKSRU010000241.1 GCA_024403475.1 Lachnospiraceae bacterium
ATGGTGCTCGTCAGCATGACCCTATTCTCGGAAGATGGGATAGGATTGATCCGCTATGTGAGAAGTACTATAGTATAAGTCCGTATGCGTATTGTGCGAATAATCCTGTGAAGTTTATTGATCCAGATGGAAGAAAGATTGATACTAGTCAAATGTCTGATGAAGAATTAAATTCATATAATCAATTTATTAATGGTATATGCAGTTATGAAATGATGCAGACTGTTTATGAAGCTCTTCAGAACTCTGATGCTACATTTCAGGTCTCTTTCGACAAAAGAACAGGATCGACAGGCGACTTTGTGGATGGTCAATTTGTTGTTGGTGCAGATGACAAAGGTGGTAACATATATTTAGATAGGGATAAAGGAATGAATGGAACTTTATCTGGGCTTGCTATTATGGAAGAGTTCTTTCATGCATATCAAAATGATAACAGCGCAAATTATACAGGCGAATTCAATCGTGAGTTTGAAGCAAAAACTTTTTGTATTGCAGCAACGGGACAGACAGCAGATTTATATCAGGGTATGCAAGCATGGAGTGAAGGAATAGCTTTAGGTAAATATTCTGGTCAATTTGAGTATATATCACCAGCAGCAGCATCTTCTCCGAAATTTCTTGAGGAATATCAATCTAGTGCTAATCAATATGCATCATTCAATAAACAACATAATATAGGCAACATAAATTATCATCAAGCGACAACTTGTAAACCACAGAATTTAATAAATGTAATTAATTTAACATATAATAAATAGAATATGACTATCCAGTTTTTTTTTAGATATATAAACATATTAATATGTTTTATGTTTTCTAATGTCGTTTCTGCTCAAACAAAAATTACATTGTCAGAAAATGCCGCATTGGATAATTCTATTATGTTATTAAAAACATTGAAAAATCATTATCCTGCTGATAGTTTAATTAAATGGGCACAGCAGAATGGGCAGGCATTAATTTTATGTCGTGTAGATACATCAGGCTTGATTTTGGAATTCGATAAATATAGGACATTTAAGAGATCCAATTCTTTTTTATCTGAAAATGGTGATAATATTAGAAATATCCTAATAAATAGTAGTGCTGAATTCGTATTTCCCTGTTCATTTACAGGCTATAGTCCTAAATGCCAAGAAATACTTTTACAAAAAGAGTCTATATCAGAAATTTTCAAAGAGAAAGGATACATAAATCTGCAGATACCAATATTTTATATCACGTTTCCAATGATATTTCGTAATATTAAGGAATACGGAGAACGTAATAATATTAAATTAACAGCAGAAAAAACGCTTGATATATTATTTGAACGGTACATTAGTAAACATTATTGATAATGTATGATGGATCGTCGTAGTATTGTAGGTTTAACCGAATATATTATACCCATAATTGCTTCGTAATCAGGTAAGGTATCAAAGACGTTTAAACTCAATAACTCTCTCTTACCCACACCTCCAATAATTCCTCGTGAATTCCTTGGCGGTGTGGGATTTTTCTTTTCTCTCTTTCTTAATTTTTCACCAAAGAACATGGGTATTTTCCTTGCAATTCAAGAAAAACGTGATATGATTTGGCAATATCAAGGAAATTGTGTAATTTTGCGCTCAGGAAATCATATTAAAATAATATCATTATGCCTGAAATTAGTTCATTTTACGGAATACTGATTTACATGTACATCAGTGACCATCAGCCTCCTCATTTTCATGTGAAATACAATGAATATGAGTGTTGGATTACCATTGAAGATGGTATCATCACAGGGAAATTGCCACGAAGGGCTTTACGCCTTGTGTATGAATGGCTTGATTTACACAAGGATGAACTGATGGATAATTGGAACCGTTTGCAAAATAGTGAGGCTCCCCATAAGATAGTTCCTTTAAATTAAAATAGATATGGATGCTAACTCTTTTATACTCAAAATAGTCGCTGCAGAATATGTTCGCGATATGATACTCCGCCTTACATTTAATGATGGATGTATCAAATTGTGTGACTTTGCCCCGATGGCGCAGAAGGGCATTTGTACTAAGTTACAGAATTTGGATTATTTCAAGAGTTTTAAACTCGATCCTTTTTCTGTTGACTGGAACAATGAGATTGGTTTTGCCCCAGAGTATCTCTATGAGAAAGGACAAACAGCATAAAAATCACAACAGGCATTGAGGCAGGTTCTCTTGTGAGCGATGCGGGACGTAAGATAGCATATATCAAATATGATTATAACAACAACCCTGTTCGCATACAGTTCACCAATGGATGTGTGACAAATTACATATACAGCGCCACAGGTGAGAAACTGCGCGTAATATATCAGACGGCAGTACCAAACATCGAGGTCGCCATTGGCGAAACAAGGGAACTGACGACTAATGAGCTTGTCAACAAGAAGGAAGAAACCGTTGATTACCTCCTTGGTGGTGCACTTACGCTGAAGAACGGACGCATAGACAAGTATCAGTTTGAGGAGGGGTATTGTCAGGCGAAACGATACAATAACACTATGGATGATTTCACTTTCTGCTACTATGATAAGGATCACCTCGGAGATATCCGTCAGGTGACGGAGGCTGATGGTAGTAAGAAGGGTACTATCATCCAAAAAATGAACTATTATCCGTTTGGTGCTGAGTTCTGTGATGCCTCGGCTGACAGCCTTGTTCAGCCATACAAGTACAACGGCAAGGAACTTGACAGAATGCATGGCTTGAACACCTACGACTATGGTGCTCGTCAGCATGACCCTATTCTCGGAAGATGGGATAGGATTGATCCGCTATGTGAGACTGATTATAAAACGAGTCCGTATTCGTATTGCAATAATTCGCCAATTAATGCAGTTGATCCTGATGGAAACCTAACGGTATTC
>JAKSRU010000242.1 GCA_024403475.1 Lachnospiraceae bacterium
TTATAAACACTGGGTTTGCGACGGTTTTTATCAACACATTTTGTCCTATAAGTCCCATCTTATGATGAATACGCTTTTATTTTTCCGAATATACAATTTATTATCAGAATCTTCTATTTAACGAGCTCTTCAATATCTAAAGATTTTCCATCTCTCCATAATCTTTCAAGATCATAAAGAAGTCGATTTTCCTTATCAAAAATATGAACCACAATATCACCGAAATCAATAAGAATCCAGTTCGAAGAATCATAGCCTTCAACCTGCTTTTCGGGGAATCCGGCTCTGCCAAGCTTTTCCAAAACATTATCACATAATGCCTGCACCTGGCTGCGGTTAGCTCCACCTGCAATAAGGAAAATATCTGCAATATCTGACACTTCACTAATATCTATTGCTCTAATATCTTCACCCTTTTTATCACTTAATGCATCAATAGCGATTTTAGCCATCTGAATCGATCTATCATCCATCATATATAAATCTCCATTTCATTAATAATTCTTATCACAATAAAAATGATAAGTCTGCTCAGTAAGAGAATCAATACTTCTGCCGGACTGTCCAAGGTATAAAAGAGTATCTTCCAAAATCTGAATTATAGCCTTATCTATATCCTTAAAAGCTAAATGTCTGATTTCCTCAAGATTAATTAAAGGTTTTCTTGAAGGTTCAATATAATCTGCTACAAATACAATTTTTTCAAGCAAAGACATATTAGGCTTACCTGTTGTATGCCATTCAATAGCACCCAAAATATCAGGATTATCTATTCCATACTCATGTTCTGCAAAATATCTTCCCAGTTTTGCATGAAGCAAGCCGGGATTGGTACGCTCAACGTCTCTAATCGGTATACCATACTTCTCACACAGAGCGATCTTTTTATCATCCGGTACTGCCTTTGCACAATCATGCAATAATCCGGCTATTTGAGCATCCTTTACTGATGCACCATGTGCCATTGCCAGCGCAGCTGCAGTATATTCAACACCAATGGTATGCTCGTAGCGTTTTGCATCTAATTCTTTCTCTAAAGCCTTTGCAATCTTTTTTGTCTCAGATGCCATATGTAAACTCCTTTAACTAAAATTCCTTAGCTTTCTTATCTGCTTTAGGGAGTTCTATCTTCGGCTTATCCTTATCAGGCTTATATAAAACTATTTTCTTACCAATAACCTGAACAACTGTTGAATGTGATCTGTCTGCAAGAACCTGAGCTATTTCCTTTGCATCATCCTCGCAATTCTTCAAAACATTAATCTTAATTAATTCATTATTGTTAAAACATTCAATTACTGCTTCAGTAATCTCAGGAGTAACACTTGACTTGCCAATCTGAAATACAGGATTAAGATTACTTGCAAGACTCTTAAGATATGCTCTCTGTTTGCTTGTTAATTCCATGAATTATCTCCTTACCATAGTCGTATAGACTAATAAAAACATTGAAAATATAAACTACTTATAATAATCAAAAGAAAGTCCATACATTCTGACTGTATCACCATCTTTTATGCCAAGAGCCTCGAGCTGTTCAAGCATACCATTATCCTTAAGGAAATTCTGGAAGAATGAAAAGCCTTTTTCAGACTCAAGATTTGTATAGCCGAGCATCTTCTCAATACGAGGACCTTCGATAACATACTCATCCTCTTCATCATCATAATAAACTGTATAAGGTTCATCTGATGATGCCAGAGCCATGTCAGGATCAAATTCCTGCTCAAATATAGTGGGTTCTTCGTTAATCTCTTCAAGCTTATCAGCAACAGCATATAAAAGCTCTTTAACGCCCTGACCCGATACTGCCGAAATAGCATAAACAGGTATTCCCTGCTTTACCTCAAACTCTTCTCTAATCTTAGCAATAGGGTCAGAACCATCCTCAGAATAAATTGCATCAATCTTGTTAGCAGCAATAATTTGAGGTCTTGCAGCTATCTCAGGATTGTATGCCTGAAGCTCCTTGTTTATAGCATTAATGTCTTCAATAGGATCACGTCCCTCTGTACTTGCAGCATCAACAATATGAATCAATACCTTGGTTCTTTCAATATGTCTCAAAAATTCATGACCAAGTCCGACTCCTTCAGAAGCGCCTTCAATAAGTCCGGGAATATCTGCAATTACAAATCCCTTATCATCAAGATCAACAACGCCCAAATTAGGATTAAGAGTTGTGAAATGATAATTTGCAATCTTAGGCTTAGCATTTGTAACTCTTGAAAGGAAGGTTGATTTACCTACATTAGGAAATCCTACCAGTCCTACATCTGCAATCACCTTAAGTTCAAGTAAAAGCTCAAGCTCCTTGGCCTCCTGACCGGGCTGTGCATACTTAGGAGCCTGCATTGTAGAGGTTGCATAGTGCTGGTTGCCCTTACCTCCACGACCGCCCTTAAGCAGTACATAACGCTTCGTATCACCACTCATGTCAATGATAACTTTACCGGAAGCCGCATCTTTAACAACAGTACCCTGAGGAAGCTTAAGCACGATATCTTCGCCATCTTTTCCACGGCAATTCTTCTTGCCGCCGTCTTCGCCGGGCTGAGCCTTATATTTATGTACATGACGATAGTCAACCAAGGTATTAAGGCCTTCATCAACCTCTAAAATAACATCACCACCATGACCACCATCACCACCATCAGGTCCGCCATTAGTAACAAATTTTTCACGGCGAAATGAAACGTGACCGTCTCCGCCTTTACCGCTAATAACAACAATTTTTGCTCTATCTGCAAACATAGCCAACTCCATTCAAATGCATGTCTTTGTTTTGTATAAGCTAATAACGTTACTCGTAAAATAACTAAATGCACAAGCTCATTTGTGCAAGCACAATCGCTTATGC
>JAKSRU010000243.1 GCA_024403475.1 Lachnospiraceae bacterium
TAGAGTTTATAGTATATGATTACGACTCCATTGACATTATTCCTGAAATAGCCGAAGAGATATTTGATGTGTATGAACCGTATCTGCCCAATAAGGTTGATTTAACCGATATGTTCTATTATGTAACTCAGTTTCATTTGGATATACGTATTCCCGAGGACGATACAGATAAAAAAGGTGGCTGCTTGCTGTTTAGCTGTACACAAATACTTAACAGGAAAAATAAAAGTATACGTGTTACAAGTGATGATTTGATTGACATTAAATATTTTGTGCACATATCAGATGAGAATGGGGAAATAATGGATATAAATGTGCCGGATGATGAGGCTTTTGAAAAGCCGCAATACGGTACACTTTATTATGATGAGCAGTATATCGATACCGGTGATATCAAGGAGGATTTGATAATCTATTCACCCTCAAGGGATGAATATTATGTGAATATTGTTAGTATTAATACGCGAGTTTCCGGTGATGACTGCTTCAAGGATATATTGATTGAGATTTATGGAAATAGCTGTGGTTATGTCGGGAATCGACATGATAAAAAATATGATGGCAAGGTATTTAATGATTGGATTAAATATACTATAGATGGTGATGATTTCTTCTATGGATATTATTACGAAGATCATGAAGTAATATTTGCTTTGTATAAAAATGGCCAATTAATTACAGAGAAAACATATGATGTAAATACAAGAATATTCCCATACAGAACATCGGGATATTGTATGGATATTGATACTTTTGCAACAATGCTTAACCTGGATGCAAGTGTTGATAATGACAATGGGTATATATATTTATATTAGTTAGAGAGGGTGCGTATTCTGATTAAGCGTAGAAAAGTGTAACGTAGAGTATGAAAAGAATGAGAGCTGACAGCAGAAATGCTATAAATTTGAGAACCCAAAGAGTTAATATTAAAAATGTGATAGCGCGTCTGATGATGGCATCATTTTTGCTACTGACAGGTTGTGGTTTGAACCGTGGCGGCAACATAAACGGTGGATACAGTTATCCTGATCAGATGTTTCAAACCGAAGAAAATAAAGTGACGTTGTATGCATTCAGATACGGTGATAAATGCATTGAGACTGAGCACTGTTATGAGATAGATGTGCCGCTTGATACGATGCCTGTTGATGGAGCATTTTATGAAATTGTGGCCGATGTTACTTTTTTGGATGGAGGAATAGCGGGTTTTATACATATGCCTGAAATCAGAAAAATTCGCAGTTGCAAGGAGATATCGGTGGAGGAATTATCTTTTTCATCTATCGAATCGGAAAGCTACGGATTACTGGAGCTGGGAGATTACTGTGACGGAGAACTGTTACTCTGCGGACAGGGAATTAAAGCGGTATATGATAACGGCAAATGGATATATTCATACAGTAATTACATGTACATTGATACAAATCAAGCTGTGTATTATAACGGTGTAATAACGGAGGAACAGATAAAGGCGGGTATGGAAAACGGAGTAATCTGCTGCGAGGATTATTTTGTAATGCCGCAGAGAACTTATTGAGGTGCATAGGAGCGAGAACTTACGCTTGGGAATTAACAGTGATTGCAATAAGAAATTGAGGAATACATGCAAGATAGAATGCAGGACAGAATATTGGATAAAATGCGGGACAAAAAACACATTGTTATTAGTGGAGCTATCGGAAGCGGCAAGTCTACTTTGCTAAAATCGTTAAGAGACAAAATGGGCTTGGGAGATAATGCTCCGGGATTGATAACATGGAGTGTGAAGGAAAAAGCCGTATATATGTGTAAGGTTGGAAGCGATGAGACGGTGGTTGTTGGAGAATATAATCCCCGCAGCCTATTGCCAAGAAATAGAATGCAGCCTGTTCAAGATGGGTTTAATATAAATGGTGTCTCTATGTTAGAGGCTATGATTAATGGTGCTTCAGAATGGGTCACGATAGATGAAATAGGTTATCTGGAACGTGATTGTCAGCCTTACATAGATAAGCTGATGGAATTATTTGAACGAAAACGAGTAATTGCTGTTGTGAGAAAGCAGGATATAAAGCATATAAATGACATCATGAATCGTGACGATGCTTTGGTCATTGATTTGGATGCCGAAAGAAACATGCATGATAAAAGCAAGTCAATATCCGTGGGAGACTGTTGCAGATATGATTGATGATGTGCAAAAGTATATTGGTGTATGCCGCAGATATGTAATGTCAAATAAAATCATTAGAGGAGCTTGCATTGCGGTTTGTATAATTTCGTTTCTGGGAGGAATGGCAGGAATTATCTGTTGTGTGGCAAACAATAACTACCGTTATTTTTCTCTGTTCGCGTCTATATCACTTGCGGTACCGATAGTGATATTGGTAGGTTATTTCATATGGCTCGCTACAGGTAGTTCAAAAAGACAGGAAAAGTTTAGAAAAATGCTTTATGATAGTAACCTTTCGGCAGAAGAAGTACTGCAAATCGGAAAGGCTGTCAGAATGGATTTATTCGCTATTGCTTTAGATATTCGTTGTAAAAAGGAATTGAAGCTGCCGGGTGTGCCTCAGTGGTGTGCCAGAGATGGCGTTTTGCCTGATAGTATTCAGGATAAAGTTTAGCGCTTATAAAATATTGTAATTGGCAAATCTATTATCTGGGTTTGCCAATTTTTTTTGCGAATAAATATTGACAAAATGGTTAGAATAAACTAACCTATTATTGGTTAGTGACAACTAACCGTCAATCATGTGAGATTTCTTTTGGTTACACTGCAGGATATTGTATGTATCTTACAGTGCAAAGGAAATGAAAAGGGAGGTTTAATAATGGACAAGGTTTATATTATTTTTTGGACACAGGGTGGAAATA
>JAKSRU010000244.1 GCA_024403475.1 Lachnospiraceae bacterium
CGATGGTCTTAATGTTGGCAGCGTTACAGCTGATATTCCTACTACAGGATATGAAGCAAGTATGACCGGAAAACTGCCGGAAGGATGTTCATATATAGGTAGCTCGCTTGTGTTGGAAGAACAGCTGGTCTTAAGGCATTATTTCGTTGGAGATATCAGTAGCGAAGTTATATCGTGTGTGGCCACGACCAATAATAAAGCAGTAGAGATTACCACTGGAAATACAGCAGATGATAGGATAACTTATGTTGATATAGCTGCGCCATATTCACAGATTGCTGATATGTACAAAGTGATAATAGGAGAAGGTGAGACTGCATATACATTGACCTATGGAGTGCTTACATATTGTAATAAAGCATATGAATTGGGTCAAAACAGTGAATTGGTAAATACATGTAACGCTATGTATAACTACTCAGTAGCAGTAAATGCCTACTTTAGTGTTGGACAATAGGATAAAGAAGAGTATTTAATTTGCATGCTCTTTGAGGTAAAATGTGAAGGTGCTATTAATCCGGAGTGATTAATGGCACCTTTGTTTGCCGATTATAGTGGCAAAATTGAACCAATTTCATTGACGATGGAGGCATGATTATGAGGAGAAAATCAGTTGTGGTTATACTCGCTGTTTTGATGTTGGCTATTACCGGATGCGGCGATAATAATTCAGAGGGTACTGTTAATAATGTTGAACAGGGAGAAGCAGCAACGGATACAGAGACGAAAGAGTCCGGAGAACAGATACAGGATGCGGAAAAAGAAAAATCCGATGTTGATTCAGCCGTTAAAGCAGATGATTCCGGTAAAAAAATAGATGTTCACGACAAGGATGGAAATGTATCAGTTTCTTATACGGTGCCTTCCGGTTATTATCTGCTTGATAAGATGGGGAACCTGGGGGTTGAAGAATTTGACCTGACATATGATAATGGTGAGTTCGTTGGAATGCAAAGCTATATAGCTAAAAAGGATAGCTTAAAGTCTGTAAATATATGTGGTGCATCTCATGAAGCATTGCCGGTGACCAAGGGAGTTGACCTTGATAAGATTATTGCTACTGTTGAGTCTGCTCAAGGAAATGTATATGACATAATGTATTATGGAAATAATAAATATAGGGCATATAACGCTGACGATTACGGTATACATATACATTTCATCATTCGTGGTTGGATTACGGATGATGTGGCAGATAAAGAGCCTTGGACAGAATCTGAGGTATTAGATCTTGTTATAAATTACTATTAAGATTTTTATAAAGCTACCATGTTTGGCTACGCAATAAATGAAGAACAGAGTTCTCTATACTTTATGATTAAAGAACTGTAATGTATATATAGTGTGAATAAAGACCACATGATTTTGAGAATTCGAGCTATTCGTTGTTTATATGTGAGAGTATTATCTATATTGTAAAAACTAATTTAATTCAGAGAATTATGAATTTAGGGTGAATTGTTCAAGTGATAAATCGATAATTCACCCTAATTTTGTATTTTGATTGCAATTTAGGGTGAATTAATATAAAATTCAAATTGAAATTGCACCCTAAAAGAGGAGAATTAAATGAGCAATATCGAAGTAATACGAAAACTATTAAACGAAAAGGCTGATATACAGGCCCAGATTAATGTTTCAACCTTTGACGGAAGTATTGAGGTTAAGATAGTAAATGATCAAAAATATATTTACGTCAGAAAACGAGAGGCTGGAAAATATAAATCAACATATGTAGATAAATATTCTGAAGAACTGTATGCTATGGCGGTCAACCGGTCACAGCAGATAAGAGCAGCAAAAAAGCAGTTAAGGAAGATAGAAAAGGAACTTGCTGAACTTGGTTATGAAGAGCATGAGCTTTCACCAAGAGTAAGATTGAATATTGATTTTGCGAGAGCAAATGTAAAAAGTCTGATTTATGATCAGGCAGTGCTGGAAGGTGTTTCAACTACATTTCCTCAAACAGAAACTATTCTTGAAAATGGAATAGTAAATGGAGTTAAAGCAAGTGATGTTCAAAAGATTTTGAATTTGAAACGTTCATGGGAATTTATTGTGGATCCTGATGTAGTAGCCTCTGCTTGTAACTTTTATCTTATAAGCCATATCGCAAGACTGGTTAATGAAGGATTTTATGAAAATGGAGGTTCGGTTAGAAGCGTTCCTGTTACCATTGGAGGTTCAAGTTATGTGCCACCAATTCCCAATGAGTTAGATGTTAAAGAAAGCATAGACCGCATAATTCGAGCTACGCTTGATGATATTGATAAAGCGATAGAACTGACTCTCTATTGTATGAAAACACAAATTTTTATTGATGGAAATAAAAGAGCTTCAATCATATTTGCAAATCATTTTATGATACAAAGAGGGCTTGGATTACTTGTGGTTCCGGAGAGTATTGTTCCGGAATTTAAGACACTTTTAGTTGCATATTATGAGGGAAGAGATGAAACGGCAATTAAGCAGTTCTTGAAAGAAAAATGTTGGCGTCAATTCTAATATATGGGGGATTGGTTAATGTATCAATTCCGCTAGAATTTTCTGTTCGAAAGGGGGATTGTGTATGACACATGAAGAAAAAGCTTTATCATATTTTAAGGATAAATTTCATTGCTCTCAATCAGTTCTTGCGGCATATGCTGAAGAACTTGGACTTACAGAAGAACAAGCGTTAAAAATTGCATATTGCCTTAATAGTGGAATGCGAAAAGGAGAAGTATGTGGAGCTTGTTCTGGCGCATTGCTTGTACTTGGAATGAAATATGGACAGAGCAAAAAAGACGACTTAGATA
>JAKSRU010000245.1 GCA_024403475.1 Lachnospiraceae bacterium
AATCAAAACAACGACACCAATAATAATGTACTTAAGCATATTTGCCTCCTTCTGACGCAGCCCCTCGCTGCGTGCTTACAATTATTAATATATACGATAGAGCAATCAAAATATACCTCATCTGCAGCGGAATATGATTATTTATTCCCTCTTCCGCATCCATATTTATGCTCGAATATTTTATTCAATCGTATATTTATTTGCTCTGCTGAATCTTCATAGTGAGTGCAATACGTTTCTTAGCCACATCCACCGACATAACCTGAACATCAACCACATCGCCTACGCTTACTGCCTCGAGCGGATGCTTGATGAAGCGGTCACATATTTGCGATATGTGAACAAGACCATCCTGATGCACACCTATATCCACAAATACACCAAAGTCAATTACATTTCTGACTGTTCCCTTAAGAATCATACCCTCCTTAAGATCCTTCATCTCGAGAATATCGCTTCTAAGAATAGGTCCGGGCATATCCGCTCTGGGGTCTCTTGCGGGCTTTTCAAGTTCCTTCAAAATGTCTGTTAATGTAATCTCACCGATCCCCAGTTCCTTAGCCGTTGCCGATTTATCAAGCTTACTTGCAAGTAGCTTAAAGGATGCAGAATCAGCACTTCCTGCCTTGCGGGCACTAATGATTACATCTGTGGTAAATCCCATCTTCTTAAGGAGTGCTTCTGCTGCCTTGTAGGATTCGGGATGAACACTGGTAGAATCCAGCGGTTCCTTACCATCTAAAATGCGAAGGAATCCGGCACACTGCTCATATGCCTTAGGTCCCAACTTAGGAACTTTTAGAAGCTGAGCACGCGATGTAAACTTGCCGTTAGACTCGCGATATTCAACAATATTTTTAGCAATAGGCTTACTGATTCCCGAGATGTATTCAAGCAATGATACTGATGCAGTATTTAAGTCAACACCTACCTGGTTAACACAATCCTCAACCACGCCACTTAAAGCTTCGCCAAGCTTTTTCTGGTTCATATCATGCTGATACTGACCTACACCGATTGACTTGGGATCAATCTTTACCAACTCAGCAAGGGGATCTTGAAGTCTTCTCGCAATCGATGCGGCGGAACGCTGTCCTACATCAAACTGAGGGAACTCTTCAGTAGCCAGCTTACTTGCTGAATAAACTGACGCACCGGCCTCATTTACAATAATATACTGAACCGGTTTGTTAATCTCCTTGAGCAGTTCAACAATCACCTGCTCTGACTCACGTGATGCAGTTCCGTTTCCTACTGAAATCAGATCTACATTATACTTAGCAATTAGTTTTTTAAGAACAACCTTAGCCTCGTCAACCTTAAACTGTGGTGCAGTAGGATAAATAACTGTTGTATCGAGGACCTTACCTGTAGCATCTACAATTGCCAGCTTACATCCGGTTCTGAATGCAGGGTCCCAACCGAGAACTACTTTACCAGCAATGGGAGGTGCCATAAGAAGCTGGCGCAAATTCTTACCGAATACGCTGATAGCTCCATCCTCAGCTTTCTCAGTAAGAGCATTTCGCACTTCTCTTTCAATAGAAGGTGCTATAAGTCTGTCATAACTATCCTCAACTATCTCTTTGAGTACAGGCTCGGTATACTTGTTGTTACCGGTGATAACCTGCTTTTCGAGATAGCGAATAATCTGCTCCTTGGGTGCCTCAACGGTGATAGTCAGAATCTTCTCATTCTCACCGCGATTGATTGCAAGCACTCTGTGTCCTGCGATTTTGGCTACAGGCTCTGTAAAATGATAGTAATTCTCATATACGCTCTCTGCCTTATCATTTTTTGCCTCTGAGACAACGCTTCCCTGCTTCATAGTGATATCACGGATGTAGGTTCTGTAGTCAGCATTATCAGAGATATTTTCAGCGATAATATCCATCGCCCCCTGCAATGCTTCTTCAGGCGAATTTACACCCTTCTCTGCATCAACATAAGCTGCTGCTTCCTCGAGAGCAGGCTTCGTCATTTTCTGCAGGCATATAAGTACTGCCAGTGGCTCAAGTCCCTTCTCCTTAGCAATACTTGCTCTGGTCTTTCTCTTCGGTCTGTAAGGCCTGTAGAGATCGTCTACCGCAGTCACAGTCTCTGCCTTTTCAATCTTACTCTTAAGCTCATCTGTGAGCATTCCCTGCTCTTCTATGCTTCCGAGCACCTGTTTTTTCTTATCCTCAAGATTTCTGAGATATTCAAGTCTCTCTCCGAGAGTACGAAGCTGCTCGTCATTAAGGGTGCCTGTAGCCTCCTTACGGTATCTCGCAATAAAGGGTATTGTGCATCCCTCGTCGATTAATTTAACAGCAGCTTCCACCTGCCAATTCTGCACGCTTAATTCTTGAGCTATTACTTTTACAATGTCCATTTTCTCCCCGTTCCTAACTGTAAATCTTTGCACGTTATCTTATTATTGATTTCAATGCACGTACTTATTTATTCTATCAAATTTCGGTTCAAAATGCGATAAAAAGAATCTCGTTTGTACGATTCTCATGGAACGTTTTGTGTAATCCGAAAAAATTTCGATTACAAAAAAAGGCTCTCCGCCCAAGACGGAAAGCCTTTGAAAATTCATCTATATAATCAATAAGATTAACTGATTAATCTATGGATTAATTAGTTGAGCTTGCTCTTTGCAAGTTCTGCAAGAGTTGCAAAACCTTCAGCATCGTTTACAGCGAGATCTGCAAGAACCTTACGGTTAAGATCTACACCTGCAAGCTTAAGACCATACATGAACT
>JAKSRU010000246.1 GCA_024403475.1 Lachnospiraceae bacterium
AATCGCGCAGAGTTTGCGATTGGTGCAATAGTGTTAAGCGTATTGGGTACTATTCTTATTTTGACCGGCGCGATAATGATGGCAGTAAACTTCTTTGATGCAACCTGGCAGGGAATAAGTTTGTATGCTGTTTGTATAGCATTGTTCCTGTTTTCAGAATTGTTTATTCGTCGTTTTGTGGATAAGCTTTCGGCCGTGCTTACAAGCTTGTCAATTGGTGGTGCTTTTGTAGTAACGCTTGTTAACTATTTTGCACTTAATATATATAATCTGCCGGTGACATTGGTTTTGCTGATAGTTCTTTCAATAGCAGTTGGCGTCTATAGTCACTTTAGAAACAGCTTCCTGTTTTCGCTGATAGGTTATTTTGCTTCATTTACTTCGTTATCACTGATATTTCAGGCATCAAGTAGTGCAGAAATATACATGATATATGGGATAATCCTTGCTTCAGGGCTTCTCTGGGCAGCCTTCCCGCTTAAGAAAAATGGTAGAGCATTTGCTATCATTCAGGTATTTACAAGTATTTTCCTTGTGTTTTGGTTTACACCGACAGTCAGCGGTTTTTACAATAATAATGACTACCTTGATTGGTTAAGATGCCTGATTCTTGTAGCTGTTTCGTATACTCTTTTATCGGTGATGGTATTAATCAACGGAATCAGATATTTTAAAGAGTCTGATGGTGCTTTTGATAGTTCATATGAGGGTGCTCTGACTTTTTATAAAATAATGTATATTTTCGCAAATGTTGTATATACGATAATGTTCCTTTTATGCAGTGTAATAATATCGATGGATAGTGAGTATGGCATTGTCGGTATGGTGATTTGCGGATGTGCAATTATTATTCCTAATGCGATTGTCGCATATGTTTTATATGCTAAAAAAAGTTCGATGTGGATGTTTTGTGCATTCTCGGCTGCTTTTGCCGGTACTACATGTCTTGGATGGAATACCAAAGATTGGGGAGGATTGATTGCATGCTTCCTGATTATGGCAGTCGTTAGTGTTCTTTCTTATATAAAAAAGACAACAGGATTTTATATTGTTGACTTGTTGCTTAAGATTTATCTGTTTTTTATAATGCTAACGCAAAGCATTGTTCACAATGAAGCTCCATACATAGTCAGATATGTATGCATTGCGGGTATTATTTTGGCTATCGGCCTTGCAGTAGGGTATAAGCTTCCTATTCAGATTATGATGACAGGCCTGCTTACTTTTAATGTATGCAGTACAATCGTTTCTGATGAATATATTCCGGCAGTTATTGTGCTTATTTTAGCTATTGCAGTAGCTCTGTTCCACAATGTTAAGTGGCTGAAATCTCGCAATATGTATCCGCTCGACATTTTGGTATGGATTACACTTTTGATTGTGACAACTACATTGTATATTCCGATGTATAGGGATGAACTTGTAACTGTAGTCCTTACTATGGTGTTTGGATTGGCCATTATGATTCAGTACTATTTTAAGAGATATGAGACCTTCATGGCAGGAAAAATGCTTCCGCTTGGATTGTTTATCACAGCATATATTCCTATTTTCAGAATGGAAAATATAGTGGTAAGTATTATTCTTATGAGCTTGGCACTTATGTGTGTTGCACTGGGATTTATATTCAAGCAAAAGGGTATAAGAATATATGGATTGGTCCTTGCAATTCTTGTGTGTGCTAAAATCGGATTCTATGATTTTTGGAGTGCAGACAGCTTGATTAAGACTGTAATGTTCTTTATTGTTGGTATTCTGTCTTTGATTATTGCAGGAGTTTATATTGTTGTAGAGAAAAAGATGTCGAAACAAGACAAAGTTGATTAATTAGTAAAATAATTATACAATTAGCCTATGAATAAGAATAAATTGATAAACAGAATATTGATTGGTTCGTGCGCATTGGCATGCACTCTTTCTTTGGTTGGCTGCGCAATAGAAGTATCTCCGTACACAGAAGAAGAGATTGATAAAATAGGTGAGTACTCTGCGTTGCTTATAGCCGGAAGTAATCCGGATAACAGTCGACTGGTCGAGGATGAGATTACTCAGGAAGAGGAAACTGAAGAAGAAGTACTTACTGAGGAAGAAGTCGAAGAGCCTGAGGAAGAAAATGATATTGAAGATGATCAGAATAATGATAGTGCTCCCGATATAGATGTGATTGACGTATCACCGGATAATCAGATTCCGGAGTATGAGCCTACTTTAGAAGAGTTTTTGTCATTTGCTTCCGGGGTAACTATTACTTATAAAGGCTATGAGTGGAAGGATTCACTTACCAATGATTCGGGAAGCTATTTCTATGATCCTGAAGAGGGTAATCATTTTTTGATCCTTAACTATACTATATATAATGGATCAGGTACCACTCAGGACATAGATTTCCTCTACGCAGGATATGCATTCAATCTTAATATTAACGGAGAGAAGACCATTGTAGCACATGAGATTCCTATTAATGAAGATTTGCCTACTTATATAGGAAGATTGAATGATGGTACCGGAGTGAATCTTATTATTACTTTTGAGTGTGACAGCAGCTACATTAACAATGTGGATTCATTAAAACTTACCATTAAAAATACGGAGAATTCGTGCTCAACAATTCTCGAATAAATTTGGTGAATTTGCACTCACTTTTAACTGAAAATGTACTCAAATCTGCATTTTATACAAAACTGTAAAATGCAGATTTTTTTTTGAAAAAAGCTG
>JAKSRU010000247.1 GCA_024403475.1 Lachnospiraceae bacterium
GTTGATGGCCCTATCTCAGGTGAGGTTAAGGCTACTACCGTAGATGCTGAAGGTATGATCGCTGAAGGTCGTGAGATTGCAAAGCTTCATCCCAATATGGTTGTTAAGATTCCTATGACTGTTGAAGGTCTTAAGGCTGTTAAGGTTCTTTCTGCAGAAGGAATCAAGACCAACGTAACTCTTATTTTCTCAGCTAACCAGGCTATCCTTGCTGCAAATGCAGGTGCTACCTATGTATCACCTTTCCTTGGCAGACTTGATGACATCTCTATGCCCGGTATCGACCTTATCCGTCAGATCGCTGAGATCTTCCAGATTTATGGTTATGATTGCGAAATCATCGCTGCTTCAGTTCGTAATCCTATTCACGTTACCGATTGCGCTCTTGCAGGTGCTGATATCGCTACCATTCCTTACTCAGTAATCGAGCAGATGACCAAGCACCCTCTTACCGATCAGGGTATTGCTAAGTTCCAGGCTGATTACCTCAAGGTATTTGGAAACTAATAGAATAAATGTCACGCTGTGACAGATAAAAGAATTAACAAGGCCGAACCGTGAGGTTCGGCCTTTATTCTTGTAAAAAAAGCATAAGTGTTGTAAGGTTTTAAAAGACGTAAGATATAAAATGATGCATTAACAAACATATTTATAAATGTGTAAATTAATTTATACGAAAATGTATTAATTAATGTATATGTAAATGAATTGCTTGCAAACAATCAGATAGGATAGTGTCATGAAGCTTAGTATTATTGTGCCTGTTTACAATATGGCGAAGGATAACAAATTACAGTTTTGCATTGATTCGCTTTTGAATCAGACTATAGATGATTATGAGATCATTGCGGTTGATGATGCGTCTACAGATGATTCACCGGCTATTTTAGAAAAGTACTGCGCTGATTATCCTGATAAGGTGAGGATATTTTTGCAGAAGGAAAATCGAAAGCAGGGGGCAGCAAAAAATGTTGGAATTAATGCGGCCAGAGGCGAATGGATCGGCTTCATTGACAGCGATGACTGGATTGCACCGGACTATTATGAGAAGCTGCTCGCAAGAGCAGAAGCAACCGGAGCGGACGTGGTGGGATGCCATTATTCTATAGTTAATGAGCATACCTATGAAATCGGTAAGGTGGTGGCAACTAATACTCTTGAGCAGACAGGGGAACTGGACGGAGAAAAACATAAGAACCTGTTTATGCATTTTGGCAGCATGGTCATCAAGATTTACAAGAGGAAGGTTGTTACAGACAATAAGCTTGATTTCCCTGAAGGGATTTTTTACGAGGATAATTGCGCAGGACCGATTTGGTCTGCGTATTTTACTCATTTTGAATTAGTAGATGAGCCACTCTATTATTATTATCAGCATGCTGAATCTACAGTGCATACGGTCGATATGAGTAGGCTGTACAATCGAATGACCGCGTGTGAACTGCTAAAAGAGAAAATGACTGAGCGTGGGTTGATTGGCAAATACCATGATGAGCTGGAGTATTTATTCACGATTACATATTTTAAAAATACACTTTTTTCTTATATGCTGGCAAAGCATACAGAAGGTATCGGGTTTGTGAAGAAATTAAAGGCCGGAATGCTTGAGCATTTTCCCAACTTTAGAAATAACAAGTATTACGTGATTCCTGATGCCGAAGAGGCCAAGATGATAGATATGTTGATGAAGAATACTACGCTGTTTTATGTGTATTACTCTTTGCTTTGGTTTTACAGAAGGAAAGTGAGACATCAACAGTAGTGTAGGTGTGTACTTCAAATACTATAGAGACATATGACGGTACAGGCTCCGATTTGAAATTAAAGCAGCAGTGATATGAGAGGCAGTGTGATAAATGAAAGTAGGGTGCTTACGAGGATACAGTTAGCAGACAGCTCCATTTCACTGTGGTGAATCTCTGCGAGGTTGAGTATGATTGAGGCACAGGGTGTTGCTGCAAGTATCAGTATACTTGCCTTGAATGAATAGGGCAGAGGCAGGAAATATACGCATGCATAGCAAAACAGAGGAAATACAACCATTTTTCCGAAACATGATGCGTATACTGCAGGATTAGTCCACAGCTTTTTAAAGGGAACGGTGGCAAGTCTGATTCCGACGATGAGCATACATACGGGTGTTGTCATCTTGCCGAGCAAATCAACTGCATCGAGAACGAGTGACGGAATGTAGTTCTTGGCTCCGGTAACGTATAAAGGAATAGCTACAAGAAAAGCAAATGCAGCGGGATTAACGAATGCAGCCTTGACGGTCATATATTTCTTATCTCTGGTGAGACAATAGATACCCATTGTGAATACCAGGATGTTCATGGTGATGACCTGGATTGATGAGTAGCACATAACCTCGGGATTATCGGGAAGCAGTGCCTTTACTATAGGAAGACCGAAGAAGCCTACATTGCCGAGAACCATAGCGATGTTCATAATGCGATATCTCGCGTCCTCATGTTTTTTTCTAAAGATCAGATAAAGGATTGCGCAGAATGCAGCCTGAAGCAGGAAGGATACCAAAAAGTAAAAGCCCATCCACTTAAAATCCTCAAGTGAAAAGTCGAGTTTAACAAAGGATGATACCTGCATGCAGGGGCCGAGTACATATATAAGAATAGCTGATAGCGTTGAGAGGTGATCTCCCAACGCTTTTTTTGTTTTGGATAAAGCATAGCCGGGGGCTATAAA
>JAKSRU010000248.1 GCA_024403475.1 Lachnospiraceae bacterium
GTAATGAGAGATGGAAGAGTTGTAGGTGAACTTACCGGTGATGATATTTCACAGGGTAAAATCATGAGCACAATCGCAGGAGAATAATGATGAACAAAAAAACAAATGTGTTGAAAAAATTTGTGGGTAATCAGTTATTTATTCCCTTGGTTGCATTGTTGCTCTTGGTAATATTTAACCTGATTAATGACCCTTCGTTCTTTAGCATTTCAGTAATGTACAACAGTAACGGCAATCCTGTATTATCAGGATCGCTTATCTCAATAATCGACTTCGGTTCGGAGCTTGCAATACTTGCAATAGGTATGACAATTGTTACGGCAGCCTCCGGCGGACAGGATATCAGTGTGGGCGCGGTTATTGCCATCAGTGGTAGCGCGATGCTCCGAGTTCTGTGCGGTACTAATCCTCAGCCCGAGACCTTGAGAACATCAATTTTTGTAGCATTCCTTGTTGGAGCGCTGGTAGCTATGGTTTGCGGTGCCTTCAACGGTTTGCTGGTTGCGCAGTTCAAGATTCAGCCGATGGTTGCTACCTTGATTCTGTATACTGCAGGTCGTTCAATTGCAGCATGGATTAATGAGAACCGTCTGCCTATTATCTATGAGCCTAAGTTCGGATATATCGGTAACTTCATTCCCGGAGTTCCGATTCCTACACCCGTATTTATTGCACTGGCTTGTATGCTTCTCATCGCTTTGGTTCAGAAGTTTACCAACCTGAAGCTATATACTCAGGCTGTAGGTATCAACGAGGAATCCTCAAGATTAAACGGTATCAATCCCAAGTTTATCAAGTTTATGAGCTTTGTTATTCTTGGCTTCTTTGTATCGGTTGCAGCCCTGATTAAGGTTACCCGTATTTCCACTATCACATATTCGGTTATTGCCAAGGATATTGAGATGGATGCAATCCTTGCGGTTGCTTTAGGCGGTAACAAGCTGAGTGGTGGTAAGTACAATATATGGGCTTCTATCCTGGGTGCATATGTAATTCAGTTCCTCACAACAACACTTTACAAAATGCAGGTGCGTTCCGATGCGCTTCCCGCATATAAGGCTGTAGTAGTTATCATTCTGGTAATTATCAGTGCTCCTGCCGTAAGAGAAAAGTTTGCACAGATTACCAAGAAGATTAAGAGCAAAAAAGCAGCTAATGGGGAGGTATAAGTATGGGTAAGACAATGACAGAAAATGCATCCGCAGCTGTAAAAGAAAAAAAGAATATCTGGAAATGGTTTAATGCACAGACCGATACTAACAAGCTTTTGATTATAACAATAGTAGTATTTGTATTGATGTACATTTGTGCCATTATTTTTGAAGGAAAAGGCTTCTTAAAGCCCCAGGCCTTCTGTAACATTTTGATTAACAACGCAGCACTTATTATCACTGCCTGTGGTATGAGTGTGGTTATGATTACCGGAGGAATCGATATTTCGGTAGGTGGCGTAGTTGCACTGGTAAGTATGAGCTGCGCGGTATACCTGGACCATCACAACGGTAATGTATTTGTATCAATACTTATTGCATTGGGTATCGGCCTTGCTTTCGGTATCATCCAGGGCTTGCTGGTAGCATATCTGGATATACAGCCGTTCATTGTAACACTGGCCGGAATGTTCTTTGCAAGAGGTATGACTACAATAGTTAACTCTGAACCCTTCAATGTTGAGAGCAAAGCCTTTATGGCTTTGAAGGATGCAAGAATTGAGATTCCGTTTATAGGTTCATACAATAAAAACGGTGTGTTCATTCCCGCATACATAAACATTGGAGTTGTGGTAGCACTCTTAGTAATTGTTCTATTCTTTGTATTACTGAGATGGAGCAAGCTCGGCCGTCATTTCTATGCAGTAGGCGGTAATGCTCAGAGTGCATTAATGCTTGGTATTAATGTAAAGCGTACTCGTTTCATTTCACATGTCATCAGCGGACTGTTGGCCGGAATTGGCGGCTATGTATATTTCATGTACGTAGGAAGCGGTTCACCTTCAAATGCGCTTGGTATGGAAATGAACGCAATCGCCTCTTCGATTATCGGTGGAACAATGCTTACCGGTGGTGTAGGTAATATTATCGGAACCTTGTTTGGTGTTCTTTCACTTTCAACCATCAAGGATATCGTTGCATCTGCAGGACTCAGCGATCCCTGGTGGACAGGAATTACCATCGCTTCAATGCTGTGCTTATTCCTCGTAATTCAGAGTGTAGTCATTTCAGGTAAGAAGAAAAAGTAATTCTCCCCTTTGGTTATACAAATTGAAACCCTGTCGATCCCGCGACAGGGTTTCTTTTTGCTTTATAGAGGCTTGTCAAAAACTTAATTATCAGATAGATTTATAATACTAATATATAAAGCGAAAATAATGCAAATTTCTCTGCTTTTTGTTAAAATATAAAGATGAAAATGATTTATCGAGGAGTAAAGTTATGAAAGCAAAAAAGTTACTGGCAAGCGGAATTGTAGCGATGCTGATAGGTGCATCAATTACAGGCTGCGGAGCTTCAAATCAAGCTGATTACAAGGAAAATAATAACAGCAATACCATTGATTATTCGACAGATGATGCCGATATAGATAATGT
>JAKSRU010000249.1 GCA_024403475.1 Lachnospiraceae bacterium
TTGGATCGCTGTTGTATGATTCTATTGGAATTACACAACTCATAGATAACACCTCTCTTTCAAAAAAAATTACTCAGTTATACTCATTTTATTTCCCTTTTGCTGATCTGATTTCGAAATCTGTTATCATAATATTCGAACAAACGTTCTATGTCAACTTTTTTTGGGGGCTTAAAATTTTCCTGTGTAAAACTAACTTCTACCCTTTGTGGTTAACAGCCCGTTATTACGCCATTTACACATATATAGATGAAATAGTGCAATGCTATAAATAGATTGCAACATAAAGAAATACATACTGGCAGCACTATTTAATGCGCCGACCACTATGGGCGGATATTTTAGAGCTGAAGTAAATCATGATATGCCACAGCTTGCGAAAGCTAGGTAGGTGTTGCTAAATGTGGTGATTATTTAATTAGATATGCCATTTTATGAAGAAAATCGTGAATCTAAACAAAAATTAGATAATACAAAAAACGATGAAAATACAATATCTAAAAGTTGCGAAAGTGCTGTAAATAGTACATTTTATAAAAATTAGATATGGACTTTTGATGCAATAATGATATAATAAAACAAAAATTAGATATGCGATTTTTTGTAAAAAGGAGCTATTTAAATGAGCGATATGAGAATAAATGAAATTGTAATTAAAAATTTTAAATCATTATATGATGTTTCATTTGAACCTGGAAAGCTTAATGTGTTTATTGGAGCGAATGGATCTGGAAAGTCTTCTGTATTGGAGGCAATAGGGGTTCTTAGCGCAGCGATGACAGATAGGGTTAATACAACGAGCTTGCACCGAAAAGGTGTCAGGTTAAGTACATCAGCTCTGTATAAATCAAAATTTTCATCTATTGAAAAGGAAGCTAAAACAGTTGATTTAGCTGTTAAGTGGTCAAACAGTTCAAATTCATACGAATATACAACCCATTTGACAGTTCCGACAGATGATGATGCATGGAGATATTCTGCCGAAAAAGTCACTTGTAATGGAGAGAAAGTATATGGAAGAAGTAATGCCAGCAGTTCTCAGATGAACAATAAGGTTGGCTATTATTCGATTTCTGAGGCACTATCTGGAAAGGAATATATAGAGGCAGGAAAATATTTGGCTGATTATGGGATTTTTCAGCCAGATACTTTGACACTACGTGGAACAGTTCAGGATCCAATGCAGATAACACCAATCGGATTAAATGGTGGTCGTCTGGCAGAGGCAATGGCTGACCTGTTTACAATAGAAGATGATGATTTTAAATTTGGTTCAATGTATATGGAAGATGTGCTAGAGCTTATAGATTGGGCGGCGGAATTTAAGGTTAGTAAACCGAAGAAATCCATACTTAATCCAGGGGTACCATCTACGCAACAGATTATAGAGTTTAGAGATAAGTACCTGAAGGATTCGGCGTCGTTTACAGGATATGATGCCAGTGAAGGCGCGTTATATGTGTTATTTATGCTTTCAGTAGCAATGCATGAAAAGGCACCAAAGATGTTTGCTATTGATAGTTTTGATCATGCATTAAATCCTAGACTGGCAAAAAAAGTAACAGAAATATTTAGTAAAATTATTATTGAACAAAATAAAACTGTGTTTATGACAACGCATAATCCACTTGTTTTGGATGGGCTAGATTTAGCAAATGATGATATCAGGCTTTTTACTACTGACAGAAATAAATATGGTCATGTGGAAGTTAGAAGGGTTCAAATATCTAATGAATTGCTGGATATGAATCAGCCACTTTCCAGACTGTGGATTAATGGATTATTAGGAGGAGTGCCTGAACTGCTATGAGTAAAAGAATTGGTATAGCATCTGAAGGACCCACTGACTATTTAGTACTTAAGACAATTATTGATAGAATCACAGGAGAAGACAACCAATACTTGCCATTGCAGCCGGAACCAGACATGGCGGGAAGATATGGAAATGGTTGGAAAGGTGTGTGGAAATGGTGTAAAGAAACACCCGCTTTAGACAAGCTAATGGATGGTATTTGTCCTAAGATAGATATAATTGTTATTCAAATGGATGGAGATGTCATCAGAAAAGAAAAGGAAGTGCATTGTCAGTGCGAAACCACAATATGCGAAGAAAAGGAAAAGTGCGAGTTTCCGTTGTATTGTAAATTGGCAACAGAGAGGTTGTGTCCTATAGAACTTCCGTGCTGTGATCATACAAATGAGGTACAAGATATAATTGCTCATGGCAGGAATGTACTAGATAAAACACTTGGTGAAACAGATAAAAATAGAATCGTCATTACAATCCCTTGCGATAGCACAGATACATGGATTGTAGCAGCGTATGATGACTATGAGAATATTGAACAAATTGAAGATCCTTGGAAGAACATTATTGCGAAGGGTAAATATTATCATGATATAAGAGTACGTGGCGATAAAAAGAATGTTACTACATATAGTCAATTTGCGGAACACCTTGCAAATAATTGGGACAATGTAACAGGAAAGTGCGTTTCGGCAAAGTGCTTGGAATGTGATATTCGAAATGCTTTTTCTAAATAATGCAGATAAGAAATACGAGGGAGA
>JAKSRU010000025.1 GCA_024403475.1 Lachnospiraceae bacterium
GAAGAGATAAGAATATCCATTGAAGGGCTGGTGGTAAGATGGAAATCACGATTTCTGTCATAATCACCGGTCTCAAAGAAATCATAGAGAACCTTGTTAGTATTTGATGCACAAATGAGCTTTGCAATAGGAAGACCCATATTCTTTGCATAGAATGCAGCAAGAATATTACCGAAGTTACCGGTAGGAACTACGACGTTAATCTTCTCACCGTCTGCAATTCTGCCTTCCTTAAGAAGCTGAGCATATGAATATACATAATAGCAAATCTGAGGAACAAGACGTCCGATATTGATTGAGTTTGCTGAAGAGAACTGGAAGCCCTTATCCGCAAGCTCCTTCTCGAGCTCCTTGTCACCAAACATCTTCTTAACACCTGTCTGAGCGTCATCAAAGTTTCCATGGATACCTACAACAAGAGTATTAGCTCCCTTCTGAGTAACCATCTGCTTCTCCTGAATAGGGCTTACACCGTTCTTGGGATAGAATACAATGATTCTGGTTCCTTCAACATCTGCAAAGCCTGCAAGAGCAGCCTTACCGGTATCTCCGCTGGTAGCGGTCAAAATAACGATTTCGTTCTTGATATTATTCTTTCTTGCTGAAGTAATCATCAGATGAGGAAGGATTGAAAGAGCCATATCCTTAAACGCAATTGTTGAGCCATGGAAAAGCTCAAGATAGTATGCACCTTCTGCCTCTGCAAGAGGAGCAATTACCTCTGTATCAAACTTGGAATCATAAGCACGGTTAATGCAGGTCTTGAGTTCATCCTCGGTAAAATCGCTTAAGAATAGCTTCATTACTTCATAAGCAACCTCCTGATATGTCATTTCAGAAAGCTCCTTGAGTGATTTATCAAGAGCAGGAATACTATCGGGAACGAATAATCCGCCGTCCTCTGAAAGTCCCTTAAGAATAGCCTGTGATGCTGTAACCTTGCCACCATTACCTCTGGTGCTGCTGTACATGATTGCCATATTTATATCTCCCTTTTGTAAAAAATAAAAAGCATTAGTCCTAAAATATATAAACGCACTAATGGCGATCAGGTGCAAACTTTCACCTAACCGCCATTATAATAACAATTATCAATACATTAAGCAACTGTAAACTTCACGAGTGTTAAGCCCTGTAGCCCTTAAAAAATAGCTATTTCCACAAAATCACCCTGCATTTCATAAAGATTAATAAATCAACTACTTAAGCTTAAACAAAGTACCGATAATACCTCTTCCGAGTGAAGCTCCGACATTTCCGCCGAGAGTCTTTCCAAAAGAACCTCCAACCGAACTTCCAAGCGATTTACCAACCTGACGTCCGATGGTTCCTGCTGTGGTAGATGCAACACCCTTAACTGCGGTGTTGACAGCCTTCTGTCTCTCGCTGGTCTTCTTTGCTGCTGCCTTTTCAGCTGCTGCAGCCTCTTTTGCTGCCTGCTTCTCTGCCACTGCAGCTTCCTTTGCTGCGGCCTTTTCAGCTGCTGCAGCTTCCTTTGCTGCCTGTCTTTCTGCCGCTGCAGCTTCCCTCTCTGCCTGCTTCTGAGCAGCCGCCTCTTCCCTTGCCTTCTGCTTCTCTGCCTCGGCAGCTTCTTTTGCGGCCTGCTTTTCAGCTTCTGCAGCTTCCTTTGCCGCAGCTGCTTCCTCTTCGAGCTGAATATTTCTTCTCTGAAGGAATTCGTATGCAGAATCTCTGTCTATGCTCTCCTGATACTTGGTCACAAGAAGGTTTGCATTAATCTCCTGCATTCTCTTATCCTCTGATATACCACCCATGCAGCTCTGTGGAGGAAGAATCATTGCACGCTGTACGATACCGGGAACACCATTTTCATCAAGCATTGAGATAATAGCCTCTCCGGTTGCAAGATCCATAATAGTATCATATGTATCAAATGCAGGATTTTCTCTGTATGACTGAGCTGCCGCCTTAACCGCCTTCTGGTCAGTAGGTGTATACGCACGAAGTGCATGCTGCACCTTATTACCAAGCTGAGAAAGCACTCCATCAGGAATATCTCTGGGAGTCTGAGTGATAAAGTAAATACCTACTCCCTTTGAGCGAATAAGCTTAACCACCTGCTCAACCTTCATAATCAAATCCTTGGAAGCATTCTGGAAAAGAAGGTGTGCTTCATCAAAGAAGAATACCATCTTAGGTCTGTCCATATCTCCGACCTCAGGAAGAGTCTCAAAAAGCTCGGACATCATCCAAAGCAGGAAGGTTGCATACATAGTAGGATTGTTTACAAGCTTCTGGCAATCAAGAATCTGTATGGTTCCCTTGCCGTCGCAGTCTCTTGTAAGCCAATCTGAAATGCTGAGTGCAGGCTCTCCGAAAAACTTATCGGCGCCCTCTGCCTCAAGAGCAACTATCGAACGAATGATAACCGCAAGGCTGGCCTTGGTAATATTTCCGTAGTTCATCGAAAAATCCTTGGCATTCTCACCTATGTAGTTAAGCATTGACTTAAGATCCTTGGTATCAATAAGGAGCAAGCCCTCATCATCTGCAATTCTGAAGGCTATAGTTAAAAGATCGGTCTGTACATCTGTAAGTCCGAGAATCTTACCCAAAAGCAGAGGGCCCATCTCCGAAATTGTAGTACGGAGGGGCATACCCTTCTCTCCGTATACATCCCAGAAATTCACAGGATACTTCTTGAGTGTAAACTCCTCCTGTGAAATATTCATTTTTTCTATTCTTGATGAGATTTTCTCATTCATCTCACCATTCATGCAGCAGCCTGCAAGGTCACCCTTTACATCCGCAAAAAATACAGGAACACCCGCATCGCTGAAGGATTCTGCCAACACCTTGAGAGTAATGGTCTTTCCTGTACCGGTGGCTCCCGCAATCAGTCCGTGTCTGTTAGCCATCCCGGGCTGAAGATATACTCCCTCGTTGTCTGCACTTTTTCCTACCAAAATTTTGCCGTTACTATACATCAAATTCTCCTCCGTCTTTACCCCATATATTAAAGTAAATTAATTCTTAATAAACACACTTCTATATTTTATAACAATTTCTTTGATTTGATAAGTATAAATACTTCGCGAAATTGTGTCTATCTTTACCATATACCACATTCGTACCCAATGTTATAATGCAAGCATGAGTAAAGATAAAAATACTGAAATCACAACAGAATCAATACACCTTGAAGGTGTTTTCCCGGCTAAGCACAAGGACGGTTCTCCTTTCTACCGTTCTTCACTCACATACAAGGGAAAGCATATTTCTCTCGGCAGCTACGATACGCCCAATCAGGCTCATCAGGCCTACAGTATGGGGCGTCTTTTACTTGCCTCAACCTTCACCACAATCAACAGCTATAAGCCCGGGAATCCGCTCTCCTTTGAAAAATGGGTTATCCTGCTCAATTACAGAGATAACGATATTTATATCGGTACCCCTATATACATCGGTCAGAAGATGTTCTTTTATTACCTTACTCCCGATATAGTGTTGAAATTTGATATGGATGACCTCTTCTATTTTTCTTCACACAAGATAATGCAAAGAGGCGGACATCTCTTCGTTGCCGATTACGGTTCGCAGATTACTCTTCTGACCCGCTATGGTGTTCGACCTTATGCGGTTGAGGGCGTTGATTATAAGTTCCTGAACGATGACATTTATGATTTCAGACGCCACAATCTCAAGGTTTACAACCGCTATCACGGTGTGCGTCCCGGTGCCAAGGGTAATTTCCATGCAAGAATTCACTTAAACGGTTATTTCCATATCGGAACCTACCCCAGTGCCCTCGAGGCTGCCATTGCATACAACAAGGCAATCGATATCGTCAAGCGTGCAGGCTGCAATAAAAACTTCCTTCAAAACTATATCGATGAAATTAATCCCAGGCAGTATGCTGAAATCTACTTCAAGGTAGAGATTTCCGAAAACATAATGAACTACACCGTATAAAAAATATTTGCAAATAAAAAAGACTTAATGAACGAGCCAAAACTCAAATTCATTAAGTCTTTATTTTATTTTTCGGAATAATCCACAAACGATATATTCAAGTTAACATATCCCGATATACCATCAACACTTCCGTTTATTTTATACTGCCACATGGAAAACTTATAAGGATAATCCGGCAAATCCTGAGGCTGTTCCAACCACACATCGTAATCAGTAAGCTTAGACATATCAATTTCCTTGATCAGCCACTCCTTATCACCGTAAATCATACCGGTATATCCGTACGACTTAACCGTATCCAGAAATGCTTTGGTTATATCAGTTTTCCCCTCTCTGGATAAAGCTTCTATTCTCGCATTGTCATTATCCACAAAGCCCATATCAAACACAATCGGATAATCGATGCTATAGCCTTCCAATGCAACTATGACAGTATTGGCTTCCTCTATAGCTTCAGCCTTGGTGACCGCCTGCGAAGAAAAATACACTCCCACTCGAAGTCCTGCATCGGTAGCACGCTTTATATTATCGTAGAAGTAATCATCCATCATTATCTGGCCGGTACCGTAGCCCCTCGAGCCGACACGAATCATGACGAAATCAACACCGGCTTTTTTTACCTTAACGAAGTCGATATAATCCTGATACTTTGATACATCTATTCCAAAATAAGAGGTTTGTTTACCATCGATGTAGTACTGCATCTCATCGTTTTTCGAAACCAGATTGGTATAATTATAATCATTCTTGGGAAGATACTGACTGATTACAACCCACTCGACGGTTCCGTCCCGAAGAGTAACTGCAGTGTGCTTACCATCCGTGGCCGGATCCTCCTCTGTCTCAGGAATAGAATTTTCACTCTCATCGATTATGGTATCATCAGGAGTGTTTTGATTGGCATCCTCGGGATACAAATCCCAAAAATCCAAATCCGCAGGAGAAGTAATCTGCCCTTCTCCCACCTGAGTGTCATTAACCACAGGTGATGAAGCATCCTCCGGCAAAGTAGTCTCTTCAGTATTATTCGAATCCTTTTTTGCTGAAAGAGAATCAATATTCGGGATAATCACTATAAGCAGTATGATAAGTAAAACCGCTCCGACTCCCAACACTCCGGCTATATATTGCGGCGATATTCTATTGTTATCTCCGGACTCCTTTAATTTCATTTGTTAATCTTAACGATAACCTTTCTTGGACACTTTTCTGCGCATGCTCCACAGCCGATACATTTCTCCTGATCAATCTTAGCGTGGAAATCATTAACCTCAACTGCTCCGGTAGGACAATTCTTTACACAGAGACTGCAGCCTACACATCCGCTCTTACAAGCCTTGATGGTAACAGGTCCTTTATCCTTAGATACACAGGCAACAGCATATTTTGCATCATAAGGAATGAGCGAAATCAAATTCTTAGGACATACCGCAATACATTTACCGCAGGCCTTACACTTATCCTTATCAACTACTGCCACACCATTTACCACATGAATTGCATCAAACATACATGTCTTAGCGCAGGTTCCAAAGCCTAAGCATCCGCTGTTACATGCCTTCGGACCTCCATTGGGTACGAAACCGAGCATTCGGCAGTCCTCGGCACCCGTGTACTGATAATCTACGCTTGCATGTGCGCAGTCACCGCTACAGCTTACATATGCTGTTTTTCTGACTGATTCACCTGCTTCAACGCCCATAATTGCAGCGATTTTTTTGCCGACCTCTGCTCCGCCTACAGGGCAGGCGTTAACAGGAGCTTCTCCTTTTACAATCGCGGCAGCAAGACCTGAGCATCCGGGATAGCCGCATCCGCCGCAGTTATTGCCGGGAAGAGTTGATGCTATCTCCTCCTCACGAGGATCTGTCTCCACCTTGAAGGCTATTCCCGCTATTCCGAGGAAAAGGCCTACAAAAATACCTACTGCTGCCACAATACCGGCTGATATCAGTATTACCGTAATATTCATTCTTGGCCTCCTTCCTTAAAGCAATCCCGAGAAACCGCAAAAAGCAATTGCCATAAGTCCCGCTGTAAGCAAAACAATAGGCATTCCCTTAAAGGGTTTGGGAACATCATTATATTCCATTTTTTCTCTGATTCCGGCAAGAATTACAATCGCGATTGTAAATCCTACCGCAGTAGCAAAACCGTTTAATATACCGGTTCCGATTCCGTAATTTTTCTGAACATTGGTAAGTGCCACACCCAATACTGCACAGTTGGTAGTAATCAAAGGAAGATACACACCGAGCGCCTTGTATAATGCAGGCATCGCCTTCTTAAGAAACATTTCAACAAACTGAACCAGTGCTGCAATTACAAGAATAAACACTATGGTCTGAAGATAGGTAATCTCAAGAGGTACCAGTACAAACTTGTATACCACACCGGCAACAGCACTTGCCAAGGTAATAACAAAGATTACGGCTGCTCCCATTCCGGCTGCAGTCTTAATCTTTTTTGATACTCCGAGGAAAGGGCAAAGACCCAAAAACTGGCTGAGTACAACATTCGATACCAGCGAAGATCCCACAAGGAGTATAAGTAAGCTTTTTACTGAAGACATATCTGCCATTTACTTATCCTCCTTTATCTTAGTATCTGTTGCTTTTATATCCGCAATATTCTTCTTTGGTCTATTGGGATTCTCAGTTGATTCCTTGGCATCATAAAAACGATGTTCGCAACCAACCTTATCGCATTCACTGCAGTCTGCCGCGCATGTGTTTGCTTTAGCTGCATTATCGGTTTTTCTAACCTTGCCCTTACTCTTAACCGCATTCATAATTGCGGTTACAAAAGCAAGCACGAAGAAGGCTCCGGGTGCAAGAACAAAGATATTAATCGGCACAAAGCCTTCAGGTGTAATCTTAAATCCAAACACTGCACCGGTTCCGAGAATCTCACGAAGTGCACCGATTATTGTCAGTGCAACCGAGAATCCGAGTCCCATTCCCAAACCATCGAAGAAGGAAGCAACAGGCTTATTATGATAAGCATAGCTCTCTGCTCTTCCGAGGATGATGCAGTTAACTACAATCAAAGGAATGTAAACACCAAGTGCATCATTTAGAGATGGCAGGTATGCCTGCAGCAGCAGCTGAACCATAGTTACAAATGAAGCTACAATAACAATAAATGCGGGAATTCTTACTCTGTTAGGGATAACCTTACGAAGCAACGAAATAATCAGGTTACTGAGAACCAATACTGCCGTAGTGGTAAGTCCCATTCCCAAGCCATTCATTGCAGATGTGGTAACAGCCAGCGTAGGGCACATACCGAGTGCAAGAACAAAAGTAGGATTTTCTTTAATAAGGCCGTTATAAAGGCGCTCAAAGACTTTATTCATCTATGCTCACCTTCCCTTCCTCAACTGCTTTATCAAACAGTTCCTCAGATACCTCAAGGCCACCGTTAACTGCGTTAACCACTGCCTTGGTTGTAATAGTTGCTCCGCTGATAGCATCAATTTCTGTCGGTGACTGTGAACCGGTCTTAGTGTAAGTAAAGCTGTCTGCCTGCTTATTCTCAAACTGAGGTACAAGCACTTCGCCTGCCCTCATTCCAAGACCTGCAGTTTCAGAAATACTCAGAATTGATACTCCATTCAAGGTAGAGGTCTCTGTAAAAGGATCAATACCAAGATACAGCACGATATTTCCGCCATAACCCTGTGAAGAGGTTGACTGAATAACATAACCGATGAAGGTATTGTCTGCTGTATAGGCCTCATACACAGTTCCTATGCTTACACCATTGCTTGCAAGCTTATCAGCAGTTGCAGCAGAGATTGTATATTCCAGCTCTGTAAAATGATCTGCCGCAGGCATTACTGCGTTACAAGCCTTCTGTATAGCAAGTGCCTCCTGCTTGGCAATAGGTTCTTTTGTAAGCTGATATACAAAGCCCAAAAGAAGTCCGGCCACCAAAGTAATAATAAGCAATGCTGTCGCATCCTTAAGCATTAGCTTAATGTCTTTTTTCTTATCCATTACTTTTTACCTCCCTTCTTCTGCTCCTTAAATGAAGCTCTTGTATATCCGAAAGGAGTAGGCGCTGTCACCTTCTCAATAAGAGGCACCAGCAGATTGCCGATAATGATTGCATAGGATACACCTTCAGCTGAAGGACCGAACAATCTGAATATTCCTGTCATTATGCCGAGGAAAATACCGAATACAATCTGTCCCCATTTAGTGATAGGTCTGGTGACATAGTCGGTTGCCATAAAGAATGCACCAAGCATAAGTCCGCCACCTGCAAGCTGAGCTGCAAGATATGCGGGATCCCATCCGTGTCCGCCAAAAATAAGAACAAATACCGCAAAGCTGAGGATATAGCTTGCAGGAACCTTTAAGTCAATAATTCCGGTCACCAAAAGGAAGCATGCACCAATCAGGATTGCAATCACAGAGGTTTCTCCGATTGTACCTGATGTTCTACCGATAATCATATCGGTAACATTCACTGCCTCTCCTGCCTTAAGTGCTGCAAGCGGAGTAGCACCGGTATATGCATCAGTGACAAAATTGGTCATCTGAAGCGGGAAGGAAATCAAAAGGAAGCATCTTCCGGCCAGTGCGGGGTTCATGAAATTCTGACCTATACCGCCAAAAAGCATCTTTACAACAAGTATTGCAAATATTGCACCCAATGCTGCCATCCACCACTTAATGTTTACCGGCAAATTCAAACCAAGCAATAATCCGGTAACCACCGCTGACAAATCTCCGATGGACATCTTTTTACGCATGATTAAACAGCATACTGCTTCGGTTGCAACCGAAAAGCCTACTGTCACGGCAATAACCAGAAGTGCTTTTAAGCCAAAATTGTAAATTCCAAAGCCTGTTGCAGGAAGTAATGCAATAATCACCATCATCATTATCGATCCGGTACTGGCCTTGGATCTCACATGAGGGTTTGACGAAACCTGATAAGGAATCGGCAATGCAGCTGCTTCGGACTTACCGGGCTTTTTTGCTTCAACTGTCTGCGGCTTTTTAACTTCAGCAGCTTGAGGCTTTACTGCTTGAGCTTTATTTGCTTCAGCAGTTTCGTTTTTTTCTAACAATTCTTCAGCCATTGCTCTCCTCCCTTCTATTTCTTCTTCCTGTTAGCTAATTCAATTTTTCTGAGAGACTTAATACTCTGAGTGAGTGGTCTCTTGGCCGGACATACAAAGCTGCAGCTGCCGCATTCACAGCATTCCATACCACCAAGCTCCACAAACGTCTCATTATCAAAATGATCTGCACATGCTGCCAATTTATTAGGCATTATGCGTCCGGGACATACCTCCACGCAACGTCCGCACTTTATACAAGCCGTAGTTTCCGCGTGAGCAACCTCATCCTTGATAAATCCGAGCAAAGCAGTTGAGGTCTTAGTGGAAGGAACATCCAGTCCAAACATTGCAAAGCCCATCATAGGACCACCGCACACTATCTTTTCAGGCTTAGTGATAAATCCGCCCGCTGCATCAAGAATTTCCTGATAACTCATACCTATCGGAACCTTAAAGTTCTTCGGATCCTTAACTGCATCACCCGATACAGTGACTATTCTCTCCATCAAAGGCTTGCCTTCAACAACCGCATTGTAGATGGATACAAGTGTATCGGTATTATCAACCACACATCCCACATCTGCAGGAAGCATTGTCGAGTTAATCTTACGGCCGGTGGTCGCATAGATAAGCATTCTCTCTGCGCCCTGAGGATACTTGGTAAGCAGCCCCTTAACGGTTATTCGCTTATCCTCTCTGGTCATCTTTTTAAGAAGTGATATACAATCGGGCTTATTATCCTCAATTGCAATGATACCGTGCGCGTTATCAAAAAGATTAAGAACAATCTTTAATCCTCCGATAAGCTTTTCAGGCTCCTCAAGCATTCTTCTGTAGTCACTTGTAAGATAAGGCTCACACTCTGCGCAGTTAGCAATGATATATGTAATCTCATCCGGTGCCTTGGGATTAAGTTTGACATGAGTAGGGAAACCGGCTCCGCCCATACCTACTATACCTGCATCCTGAATTGCTTTCAGTATTTCATCACGAGAAGCCAGCTTCCAATCAACAATGGGATGATAATCAACCTCTACATCCATCTCGTCGTTTTCAATGATTATACTGTCAACCAGATCTCCGGTTACTACTCTTCTGGGTTCAATTGCTTTTACAAAGCCCGAAACAGAAGAAAAAATCGGAGCAGAAACAAATCCGCCTGCCTCGGCTATTTTCTGTCCGCGAAGTACTCTGTCGCCCTTGGCTACAAGAGGCTTTGCAGGAGCACCGATATGCTGCGACAACGGATATACCATTATCTTACCGGCCTTGAGCACGGTAATCGGCTTGTCCTTCGACAAATCCTTTCCTTCATGAGGGTGTACACCACCCGCGAATGTAAATTTCGGCATAAAATTCCCCACATTCAGCATTCGATTTATATTAAGATTACGCCTCCCGGCGAAATGCTTTCGAATGCTATACCCGTAATTTAATGAAAACACCCTGTGTTCTCACAACACATATAAACTAATTATTTTTATCATTAATATCTTACTATTTTTTAGCAAAAAATACTACAGTCCTAAGCAATTTTATGCTATGCTTTATTAATAATGCATACTAAAATTAGTGTATTATCAATACGCAGTTGCATTAACAATATTTGTATCGAAAGGTTAAGCGTATGAAGATTTCCCGCGAAACACTTGAGCCCTTTGAAATTGGATATGACGTAACACGAATCGCACCTCTTGAAGAGATGCTTTTTCTTGATATAGAAACCACCGGCTTTACCGCTTCAAGCTCTTATCTTTATCTGATAGGCTGTGCTTACTATTCTGATGACAGCTGGTGCACAATACAGTGGATGGCTGAGAATTACACCGAGGAAGCTCAGATTATTGATGCTTTCTTTGCTTTTCTCAAGGACTATAAATATCTGATTCATTTTAACGGTAACCAGTTTGATTTGCCCTATCTCACACAAAAATGTGCGCAGCTCGGTCTCGATTACAGCTTTGATTCCTACATTGGTGTTGATATATACAAAAGAGTAAGTCCCTGCAAATTATTCCTTGGTCTTGCCAACTGCAAGCAAAAGACTATGGAACAGTTTTTAGGCATCAATCGCACCGATGCCTTTTCAGGCGGTGAACTGATTGGTGTTTACCACGATTATGTAAAATCTCCGTCGGATTTCTCACTCAATTCACTTCTGCTCCACAACGAAGACGATTTGAAGGGAATGCTTCAGATTCTTCCTATGCTTTGCTATTACGATCTTTTTAACAATGATCTCAAGGTAAAGAAAGCTTCTGCAAGCTCATATACCGATTTTCACGGAATCTTAAGACAAGAGCTCATTCTCACCTTAGAGTTACCGGTAGCACTACCCAAGCCTGTATCAGCCCATGCAAATAATTGCTATTTTAAGGGCGAAGGCAAAACCGGCAGTCTGCGCGTTCCGATATTTGTTGAGGAAATGAAATATTTCTATGCCAACTATCACGACTACTATTATCTTCCCGATGAGGATGTGGCTCTCCATAAATCAGTATCGAGCTTTGTGGATTTAGATCATAGAGTACAGGCCACCGCGGCCACCTGCTATACCAGAAAATCCTCTAAGTATCTCCAGATGTGGAGCAATGAATTTGAGCCCATCTTCAGACGAGAATACAAGAGCAAGGATATATTCTTTGAGCTTACAGACGAGCTCAAGCGTGATAGAGCCGCATTTACCAAATATGCAAATCATGTACTTGCAATGATTGTTACCTCCTATTAATCGTGTCAATCAGCAATAATTGATGCCACCTATTATTTAGCGATTATTATTACCTCCTAACAAGTCGGTAAATTTCAGCAATATAAAAGGTCTCAAATGCCAAGCTGATATGTGTTGCAAACAATACATATCAAACTGACATTTGAGGCCTTATTTTTATCCTGCAGTAATAATTATAATATTTTGAATAATCTGCCTTCCAAATACTACAGAGGCTTTTCGTAGAAGAATGAATTCTTTCTGCCGTATCCGATTTCCTTATAATTGATGATCTGCTCTGTACTGCCGATAAACAATACTCCGCCCGGCTTCAATGAGCTATAGTATTTCCTGAAAACTTCATCCTTTGCTTCATCGGTAAAGTAAATCAATACATTACGGCAAACAATGAAATTATAATCTGTAGGATACTTATCCTTAAGCAGATTATGCTGATGGAACTCTACTCTGGACTTGATCTCATCTGAAATCTTATAAGAAGGGCCAACCTGTGTGAAATACTTTTTCTTGAACTCATCCGGTACAGAGGCAATGCTCTTCGAATCGTACAGACCAACCTTAGCCTTTGCAATAACTGTCTTATCAAGATCGGTAGCATAAATCTTAATCTGATTCAACGGAATATGCTTAGACAATGCCATTACCAACGAATAAGGCTCATCACCGGTAGAGCATGCAGCACTCCAAATCTTTAAATTCTTACCAAATCTGCTGATAAGTTCAGGAAATACAACTTCATCCATGTACTTCCACTGGTCGGGATTTCTATAAAATTCAGAAACATTGATAGTAATATAGTTGATAAACTCATCAAATATTACTGCGTCACTCTTCAATGCAGTTACATACTTATCATATCCGACAATAGCGTGCTTTGAGATAAGTGTATCTATTCTTCTCTTCATCTGACGCTCTTTATATGCATTGAGATCAATCTGTGTAAGCTTCAATATTTCTTTTTTGAAATACTCGTAATCATACTCCATAAAACACACCTCATACATTCATTTTATTTATGTAACCATATAAATAGTCTATCATATATGAATGTTTTTTCAATTAAATTTCGCCGAAATTTATCAAGTTAAATTAGCACAAATTCTAAACCTGTTCAAATCGAGTAGGGAGGGAAAACTTCCCGCCTACTCGCCCGCGAGCCGCACGTCTGTTAGGACATCTTTCATCTGTACGGCTCTGCAATAACAAAAAAAGAAGGCTACGGAATAATCCGCAGCCTTCCTGAAAAATCCTATTAATTACTCTTCCTCAGAAGCGATTACAGCGTCGATATCTACTGATACAACATCTGCATTGTCATCCTTCTTGGGTTCGGGAGCAGTAAGAGCCTTGATGCTAAGGCTGATCTTGTGATCTGCCTCGTTGAAGTCAACGATCTTAGCTTCTACTTCCTGACCTACAGAAAGAACATCGCCGGGCTTCTCGATGTGATCCTTAGAGATCTGAGAAACATGAAGGAGTGCATCAACACCATTCTCAAGCTCGATGAATGCACCGAAATCAGTCATACGTGCAACCTTACCGGTTACAATGTTGCCGATTGCGAACTTCTCAGCAGCATCCTTCCAAGGATTCTGATCATCAAACTTAAGTGAAAGTGCAATCTTGCTTCCGTTGATTTCCTTAACAAGAACGGTAACCTTGTCACCAATCTTGAAGGTCTTCTTGGGATGCTCAACGCGGCCCCAGCTCATCTCTGAAATATGAAGGAGTCCGTCTGCTCCGCCAAGATCGATGAATGCGCCGAAATCGGTAACGTTCTTTACGGTACCTTCAACAACATCACCCTCGTGAATCTTGTCGAAAAGCTCCTTCTGAAGCTCAGCCTTCTTAGCAACAAGAAGCTGCTTTCTGTCACCGATGCAACGTCTCTTGCGAGGGTTGAACTCGATAACAACAAACTCAATCTCCTGATCCTTGTACTTAGAAAGATCTCTCTCATAAGAGTCTGATACAAGACTTGCAGGAATGAAAATTCTGGTCTCGTCAACGATTACGGTAAGTCCGCCATCCTGAACCTGAGATACGGTAGCCTTGAGTACTTCCTTGTTATTGAAAGCATCCTCAATCTTCTTGCTTCCGCGCTCCTGCTGAAGACGCTTATAGGTTACAAGAACCTGTCCGTCACTGTCGCTAACCTTGAGAACCTTAACCTCAAGAGTATCTCCAACCTGTACAGCAGCAGTAAGATCTACGCTGTTATCGTTGGTATATTCATACTTAGTAAGAATACCGTCTGACTTGTAGCCGATGTTGAGAATGATCTCTTCGGGCTTAACATTGATAACTGTACCTTCTACTACCTCTCCTGTATGAATTGTTTTTAATGAACCTTCCAGCATTTGTTCAAAAGTAAGTTCCTCTGACATTATTTTGAACCTCCTCTATAATATTTTGTGGGGTGGAAGCCCCCGCAGTAATGCCCACCAATTTAGTAGTATTAGGTAAGACCAGATGCAAGTCATCCAGTGTCTGAATGTAATAGGTATTCTCGCAACGCTCCCTGCAGATCTCATACAATTTACGAGTATTCGAACTGCCATTGCTTCCGATTACAATCATTGCATCAGCTTCCTGAGATAATTCAGCTGCTGACCGTTGTCTTTCCTCTGTCGCATTACAGATTGTATTCACAACGTAAATATTGTACTCTTTATTTGCAAATAAATCAACAATCTCTTTAAATTTCTTGACCTGAAATGTCGTTTGTGCCAAAAGAACATAATTTATACCTTTTTCGGGTACAAATTTTTCCGCGTCCTCATAGTTTCTGAAAACCTTAACCGGTCCGTTGCACCAGCCCACTATTCCCTTGATTTCCGGATGTTCGGGATCTCCTGCAATCAAAACCTGTCTTCCGAGAGTTTCCTGTTCGATGGCAATATTGTGTATTTTTTTTACAAAGGGACAGGTGGCATCGATAATTTCAAAGCCTTTAGCCGTCAGCTTATCATATTCTCTTTTCGTCACACCATGTGCTCTGATTACCACAAGTGAATCAGGTTCAGGATTAAAATCATCAAGGGCTTCCTCATTTTTTATTACGGACACCCCCTGCGCTTCCATATCCTTTACCACTTCTTCATTGTGAACAATCGGGCCATAGGTATATATCCGTCTGCCCGAATCAACACGCTCATACACTGTATCAACCGCACGTTTGACACCGAAGCAAAAGCCGGCATATTTTGCTAATTTGACTTCCATTTATACTTATGCCCTCTCATCGCAAAGTTCACTGATTCTGGCAATTACCTGCTCGATGTTCATATCTGACGAATCAACAAGCACTGCATCAGACGCCTGCTTAAGCGGAGCTATAGCTCGATGGCTGTCCTGATAATCGCGCTGCTCAATATCTGCCTTTATCTTATCAAAATCAGGCTGCTCTCCCTTAGCTGTCAATTCATCAAATCTTCTTTTTGCTCTAACCTCACTGCTGGCTGTAAGAAATACCTTAAGCTGTGCATCAGGTAACACCACGGTGCCAATGTCTCTTCCATCCATAATGCAGTCATTCGAAGCTGCCAGATTTTTCTGAAGATTCAATAGATGTGCTCTGACCGCGGGAATTGCAGACGTCTTAGAGGCCATATTTCCAACCTCTTCAGTTCTTAAAAACGCATTGACGTTCTCGCCGTTAAGATATACTACCTGGATACCCTCCTCGTATGCGATAGTAATATCCGCACCCACGCATACCTTCGATACAGCATCCGTATCCTCCGGATTGGTTCCGGTACGCAAAATATAAAGAGCTACTGCACGATACATAGCTCCGGTATCGACATAAATGAGTCCCCTATTCTTTGCAACCGCCTTTGCAATTGTACTTTTTCCGGCTCCTGCCGGTCCGTCTATCGCAACATTAAATGCCATTATATATCCTCACTGTTTCTTAAAATTATAATCAAATATAATTACCGGCCGCGTATCCTGTAGACCACGCAATTTGAAGATTAAAGCCACCGGTTACTGCATCAAGGTCAAGTACCTCTCCTGCAAAATAAAGACCTTTAACACTTTTTGATTCCATTGTACCGGGATCAATTTCCTTAACCGACACACCGCCTCTGGTTATAATAGCCTCCTCAGGTCCTCGTGTGCCCGTTATATTCATCTCTACATGCTTTAACAGCGCTGCAAAATCAGCTCTTTCCTGCTTTGTAATATCATGTATTTTTTTATCTGCAGGAATTCCCGAAAGTTCAACCATTACAGGAATCATTTTAGAAGGAAGTAAGCTTGCCAGTGCATTGTCAAACTGTTTGTTTACATTAGCCTCAAATTCTCTGATGAGGCGTTTGTCGAGCTGTTCAAGACTGAGCGCCGGTTTAAGATCAATAATAACCTTGCAATCCGGATATTTTTTATCATCATAATAACAGCTTGCCGTAAGTACCAGCGGACCGCTTATTCCGAAATGAGTAAACAGCATCTCTCCGAAGCCGTCATACAGCTTTTTCTTGCCGCTAATCAATGTCAAATTAACATTTTTAAGCGAAAGCCCCATCAAATCCTTTGCCCATTTTTCACTTGTTTCAAAGGGTACAAGTGACGGCGCCACTTCTGTGACCGTATGGCCGGTATCTTTTGCAAATCTGTATCCGTCTCCGGTAGAACCGGTAAGCGGATAGGTATAGCCGCCGGTGCACACAATCACTGCATCACCGAAAATCTTTTTTCCGTCAGAAAGCTTTATTCCCTTAGCTTCACCGTCCTCGGCAAGTATGCTCTTAACTTCAGCTTTCAAGTGCACAGAAACATGGTATTTTTGCAGCAGCTTTTCTAAAGCCTTGATAATATCTGACGAATGATCTGATTCCGGGAATACCCTGTCGCCTCTCTCTGTCTTAAGCTTACAGCCGGCCTCTTCAATCATTTCGCATAGGGCCATATTGTCAAATCCGTAAAATGCACTGTACAAAAACTTTCTGTTACGGACAACATTATTCAGAAGTGTTTCCACATCTGCCGCATTTGTCACGTTGCAGCGTCCTTTACCGGTGATAAAAAGCTTCTTTCCCAGCTTCTCATTCTTTTCATACAGTTCCACCGAATTACCGTTTTTTCCTGCAGCTATAGCTGCCATCATTCCGGCCGCGCCACCGCCGACCACAATAACCTTACTCATTTTTCTCCTCGCAACACACTATAATTCCTCTGCGTCCGTCGAATCCTTATAGCTTTCGAGCATTGCATTTATCTCGCTCATACTGTTGCCCACTTCTTCATGTCTTTTTACACATACCGAAACAGCAAGTGCATTGACCAGACTCATTGGCGCAACAATTGAATTTACTACAGACATGGCATCACTTTTAGCCAGTAATACGCATGTTGAATACATATTAATAGCAGATTTTTCATCATCTGTTATTGAAATCACATCGGATTTTCTGTCACATGCAATCTCCATCGCTTTGACAGTTTTATCGGAATACGGCGGAAAGCTTATACCTACAAGGCAATCATTCTCTCTGATTCCAAGAAGATGACTACAGATTTCTTCCGCAGAATCGCTAAAAATCAAATCACAATTAATGCAGGCAATTTTCAAATAATGATGCAACACTTCCGCAAGTATCTTGCTTCCGCGGAGACCGACTACATATACGCGCTCGGCATCCAGAATCATATTAATTGCCTTCTCAAATTCTGTCGGCGCAATATTCTCAATAGTCTTTTGAATATTGTTTATATCATTTGTCATTACCCTGCGAATCAGTTCTGCCTGAGTGTTATCCCGAAACTGCTCGTCCAGCTTCTTTACTCCCGAAAGCCTGGTTCTTAATGCATCACCCAGCGCCTTTTGATATTCCGGGTAACCGTCATAGCCTATCGCAACAGCGAAACGCACCACCGTAGACTCACTGGCACCGATTCGTTTTCCTATTTTTGCCGCAGTATCAAAAGCCGCCTCGTCGTAATGCTCCAGCACATACTGAGCTATCTTTCTGTGGCTCTTACTCATATGCGGCATTTTTTCCCTGATTATATATAGGATATCCTTATCCACAATGTTCACCTATGTTCTATGCTTATCACAATATTAATCAGCTCTTCTTAAACGCTTCATAGGATCTTTCAAGAAGCATTACGGTTTCCTCATCATCAAGGTCATAGTCTCCGGTAAGACTCATACACGCTGATCCATGTATAAAAATCCACATTCTCATAAACATCTCTGCCGGTTCATCACAGTCCATATCACGAGATTTGTTAATCTCTGCTGACACCTTACCATCTTTACCGTTGATAATTTCATACATATTTTTGCCTTCGGGAATACCATTGACAAAAAGAAGCTTAAAATAGTTTTGCTCTTCTCTTGCAAATCTGATATAGGCTAAACCAAGGTTAACAAACGGTACATCACTAACCTTCTCTATAGTGTCTATATATTCCTGAAAATATCGGATTGCTCGAAAATATACCGCACTCTGAAGCTCACTCATGTTCTTAAACACTCTGAAAACCGGCTGCGTCGAACAACCTACAGCATTAGCTACTTTTCTCGCAGTTATGCTTTCAAAGCCCTCAGTTTTGACCATTTCAAAGGCTGTATCTAATATCATCTGAATTGTTACAGTTTCTTTTCTTGCCATAATTATCTCCGCATCTCGCATCTGTTTATTTTAGCTATCCGCCTTATTGGGCGAGATGCTACAGATGCGACTCAAAGAGTCGCTGTGAAAAATCTATTTTTCATACTGTTCATCTTACAGCCCTTGCAGCTTCATTATAGTCGTAAAGCGCGCGGGAAATATCTGTAAGTGTATTAACATTTTCGGAGAGTGCCAGCTGAATATAACTATATGCACTCAGATTTGTAAATGTGTAGCCGTGGAATGTATATTTCTTTCCGGTACCGAGCTCTCCTATATTAAGCGGAATTGTCTCATATACAATTTTCGAGCCTGTTCTGAAGGTCAACTTCAATTCAACCTTGTCCTTAAGCACAAGACTCATTCCAATATAAGTATAGCTTGTACTTGACCCTGTAATCGTGCATTTATATTTACTGAACATATCTGCCTTGATAGTTGTCATCACTCTATCTTGAGTGGTGAGCAAGCTGTTTACAGGATATTCCGTATTATAGCCAAAGTAATTCTGAGCAGCCGTTCCGTAATTGAGCATTGCCTTCACAAGAGGAATATAGCCCTCAAAATCCTCAGGATTTCTAAGCATATACTCTGCATAATCCTTAACACTGCACCAATATTTCTCACTGGTGTAATCCCCGGCTGTGAATACCGCTTCCATTACATCGCCCATCTCGGTTGCAGGCACCGGGCAGGAAAATTTATAAAGCATCTCTCCGTTCGAATTAATCTTTTCAGCATCAGACATAGGAACAACAATTTTTCTGCCATTCAAGGTGAAAGTCATATTTGCACCGGCAGTACTTGCGATATCATCACTAATCTCAGTAATCAGATTCATCGCAATATGGTCGGACAATGTCAAATTCTGCTTTATAACATTATACTTAGGCGTACTGATATCCGTTTCGGGGCCGGTACCCGTAGATTTCCACTCGGAGATTGATACTACAGACGGAATCCACGAAGGACGTGTCTCCCCCGCTTTAAGCGAAATGCAGGCAACCGAAATTGTAGTATCCTTAATATTTGTAAAATGAATGGAAAGCTTGTGATAACCTTCATTTGCATTTGCTCCAGGTACCTTAGTAGAACTATTAAGCGCCTTCGCATCCATCGCAGTAAATGTGCCCCCCTGACTCAGGAGCCCAACCCACAAGTAATTTTTTTCTTCTACCTCTTTGTTATCTACTTTTTTCTTCACGGATACTGTTATGATAGCACTTCTGCCATCTGCAGCGATGTTAATTTCACCACCTGTATGAGCAAACCAATATAACTCTCCTGCGGAATTAAGTGATATTTCATCCTGAACAATTACACATTCCTTATCCTTAATCATTTTAAGGCCGCGAATTACACTTTTTGCATTACTATCAGCATATGCTGCAGTTAAATCCGTTACAGCATAAGCTTCATTACCGCCGCCAAATTGCGTCACAGTGCAAGTCACTTTATCTTTTTGCTGCAGACCTTTTCCCGGATTCAATACAAGTGTATTGTGGCCTTCAGCCTGTATGCGATAAGAAAGCTCTCGCCCATCAAGATTATAATCCTCGTTTCCCAAATCGGTGAAAAATCTTGCTCCGTTTGCCTCTATATAAAACGAGCCCAGATCGTAATGACCATGAAATGTATAATCATTTTCTCCGGTATGAAGCGCAGTAATCATACCGCTTTTATCCCATGAAGTTCTAAAGCTTGCATTATGCGAACCCACGAATCCCCAGTCGATCGGATAATCATTCGCGCTCATTCCATTTTGTTTGCTCTCGTCAATCCACAAAACATCAAGATAATTAAAACCGTGACTGTCGCTGCCGGTTTCTTTTATAACCTCTAGTCGAGCCACGGCCACTTCCGGCTTGTTTAAGTACTCTGCAAGCCATAAAGAAGACGCCCAGGCAGTGTTTTCATTCGGCCGATCATCGCCAAAACTAAACGAAGTATGATTATTGGAACTCATATAACGAATAAAATCAGCTGTTTTATTAAGTCTGTCATTCTCAACAAGTCCGTAGTCAGTTCCTGTTGCACAAATTAATGCCGAAACCTGTAACCCAAGATAATATGTGGCATAGTCACAATAACCAAGGCCCTCAACATATGTACCATCTGTGTTTCTATATCCCTGTCGGAAACAGGTATATGCTCTCCTAAAACCATATGTCAGCACCTGTGACGCAATTTCCTTCGAATCTGCTTCATCACCGATAGCTAGCGCAGCAAGATTTGTACCTCCGGTACATACAAACTGCCAGTTATCACCCTTAACACTTGTAAGCCAATTATATGTTCGATAATCTCCGGAATTGTTATAATCCCTCATGACCTGCTTTAGTCCTTTTTCGATCATGTTTTCTCGAAGTTTTTCTTTTTGCGATTCGTCCAACCAATCATAAAGCCAATCATAACCGAATGCAAAGGCAGTACACATTTCTGCAGGGTCTAAAAAATGCTGAGGGTTCCAATCCTTGAAATTATCACAAGCATTTTCCAGCTCCTTATAAGCTCGTTGCGCATATTTTTCATCACCAAAAATATTGTAAGCCATAGCCAACACTGCAACGCGACGTTGAATTCTTTTTGAAACCTCAACAAGGCTGTAGCCGCTGGAAAGCACATAGGTTTCGACTTTTTTATCATATTCATTATCAGCTTCTTTACGAATAGCATTTATCAGCGTTCCGGTTACTGATTTTTCACCAACATGCATCCTGAGATTATCAAACTTATCCTTAGTCATGACTATTCTCGGATGAGCATTAATCTCTTTTCGATTAATCCTGCCAATCATGTCATCAATAACATGCGCCCCATCAATAAAGCTTCCGTAAGCTCCCGCCTGTGTCAGACTCGTATCAGCATCATTGATAAGCTCATTAATAATCTCGTCAATTGCTTCATCTGCCATTTCGTCAACAGTCTCATTAACAGTTTCAGCTGCTATTTCGTCAATGACCTCTTCTGCATTGTCAACTACTGCCTCTTCTGTCGATGATATAACTGCATCATCCTCCATTTCATCCGCAAAAACAGAGAGCGGTGTCATGCCAACCAGCAAAGCAATCACAAGTACAGCACTAATCAAGTTCTTTTTCATGTTATTTTCTCCCCGGCCCCTAAAAATACCCCAAAAATAATTAATTACTATATTTGTAGTATACATTTTTCGCTCAATGTTTTTCAAGGACAAGATTTTATACTTTTTTAATAAAAAGGATCTCGTTTGCTATATTTATCATCCGTCACATAAAAAAGAGCCGACACCCGAAGATGTCGGCTCTTTTGAAGCTTAAATTTATATGATTATACAGGATATGCACCGTTCTTGGTATCAGCGATGGTCTCATCAACCTTTTCCTGCTGAGCCTGACGATACTTGAAGAAGTCAGTAGCAACCTGAGGGAACAATGCATATGAAAGAACGTCCTCATCCTGCTGCTTGTATTCCTTCATCTCGCTCTCAAGCTTATCCATCTCGTTCTCAAGATTATCAGCGAAACGTCCGGTAAGTCTCTTCTCACCGGGAATAACCTTATCGATTACTTCCTGGCTCATAGGCTTAACGGTCTGACCGTACTCACCGCGAAGAACTGCCTTAGTCTCCTTGGTAGCCATCTTGTATCTCTCACCCATAAGTACGTTAAATACAGCCTGTGTACCAACGATCTGTGATGAAGGAGTAACAAGAGGGGGCTCACCGAGATCCTTACGTACGCGAGGAATCTCCTCGAGCACTTCACGATACTTATCTTCTGCGTTCTGCTCCTTGAGCTGGCTAACCATGTTAGAAAGCATACCGCCGGGTACCTGATAAAGAAGGGTCTTAATGTTAACTCCGAGAACCTTGGGAGAAAGGAGTCCTGACTTGAGGCACTCATCTCTGTAGGGAGCGAAGTAGTCAGCAATCTCTGCAAGAAGATCCTGATCAAATCCGGTATCATAAGGAGTATCCTTAAAGGTCTCAACCATAACTTCGGTAGCAGGCTGTGAAGTACCCATAGCAAAAGGAGACATTGCGGTATCGATTACATCAACACCAGCCTCAACTGCCTTAAGGTAAGTCATTGCAGCAACACCTGAAGTGTAGTGAGTGTGGAGCTGGATAGGAAGCTTGGTGTTCTCCTTCATTGCCTTTACAAGCTCAGTAGCCTTGTAAGGAACAAGAAGACCTGCCATGTCCTTGATACAGATAGAATCTGCACCCATCTCCTCAATCTGCTTAGCCATGTTTGCCCAATACTCAAGAGTATAAGCATCGCCAAGGGTATAAGACAATGCAACCTGTGCATGTCCTCTGCCTTCCTGCTTCTTAACCTTAT
>JAKSRU010000250.1 GCA_024403475.1 Lachnospiraceae bacterium
TTTTTACCACCACAAATCATAAAAGTGTTCTTTGAGAAGATCAAAAGCTTTATTCTTTAGACGTTCTTTTTCTGATTGAGAGAAAGCATCATTGTAGCGATTACCTTTTTCAAAGGATGAAGCCATATCTTCGAGAATGGCCTGCCACTTGGCAAAGGCTATTTCGATTTCTTCGTCAGTGTAATTTTCATATGTAGGTATTTCCCGTATTTCTTTTAGTAAGGACATAGGAGCCTGAGGAACCTTATCAAGATGTTTGCTTAAATCTCGAAGCATAAGCGGAAATATTTTGCAAAACCAAACATCAATGTCATAAATATCTTCATCTGAATATCCTCTGAATCCTCTTTGGAAGAAATACTTTGTTTCTTTGAAAAAGTCTTTTGCTTTCTGCGAAATCAAATATACCGGTCCACCGGTAAGAAACCATTTCAGCTCTTTCGTGAATTTTGTCTTCATGCAATCCCTTTCTAAACTACCCAATGCTCTGACTTTAGCATATGGGTGTCTATGCGAAAAAATAAGGACATGTCGAATTGTAATATGTGTCGTAAGAATTAAGGAGATTATGCATATGGGAACCTATGTTGTTGGTGATCTTCACGCACATTATGACGTGTGGATTGATTTTAAAGAGAAGATAGAGCGGCTGGACGAGGAAGCTAGTTTCATCCTGGTAGGAGACATTTTGGACCGCGGTCCACAGGAAAAGGAGCTACTGGCATGGTGCAGACTTAACATTTTTAGTGGCGGTAAATATCAGATGGTGATGGGAAACCATGAGTATGAAAGAATCGCATTTGAGCAAAATACGAATAGATTGCGCTTTTATACGAATTTGCCATTTTACATTGAAAAAAAGATAAATGGCAGGCGTTTTATTATCGTGCACGCCAGTTTGCCGGATAGCATCGTTAAAGAAGATGGTTCACTCAAAGAGTTGAGGGAGATTACCCCGCACGAGGCCTTTGACATGGTATGGAGTCGCAATCTTAAGGCATTTACTGCCATACCAGATGCGGTAGTAATACACGGACATAACCCAACTGTTTTCGAAGACAGTTTCAGAATAGGTGATTTTTCTGAAGATAAGCGAGGCAGAATATATAATCTCGGGAATCGAATTAATATTGATTGTGGCCTGTCATATGAAAACTTGTCAGAACATAGATTGGCTGCGCTAAGGATTGAAGATATGAAGGTGTTTTATAGTGATGAGTTGTAGATGACCGATAATTTCCACATCTTGCATGGTATTTTATAATCAGCAATTAAACCTATTACGCAATTATGGAGGAAACACAATGAGAGCATTAGACAAGGTTATTGGTTATGAAGGTATTAAGAGAGAACTTTATAGAATCCTGGATGTTTTGAACAATCAGGAAAAGTATAAAGCGCTTGGAGTAAAAACACCGAAGGGTGTTTTGCTTGATGGTGAGCCCGGTATTGGCAAGAGCCTTATGGCAAACTGCTTTATTGAAGAGTCTGGTAGGAATTCATATGTTATCAGAAAGGACAAGCCTGACGGGGAATTCGTTGATTATATCAGAGAGACATTTGAAAGGGCGGAAGAGAATGCACCTTCCATTATCTTACTTGATGACTTAGACAAGTTTGCAAACGAGGATGTATATCATCGTGATGCTGAGGAATATGTCACAGTTCAGTCATGCATTGATAAAGTTAAGGGAAAAGAAGTTTTTGTGATTGCAACCTCGAATAAATTACATTTATTACCTAATTCTTTAATTCGAAACGGCCGTTTTGATAAGGTCTATAATATGCATTTTCCAAAGGACGAAGATGCAGTTAAGATCATTTCTTTTTATCTTGAAGATAAGAAAGTGGCAGGAAATATAGATGTCAAAGAGATCGCAAGGTTTTGCGGAGGTTGTTCATGTGCAGACCTAGAAACAATCGTTAACGAAGCAGGTGTATATGCAGGGTATGAAAACCGAGAAGAAATAACTCAGAATGACATGAAAAGAGCCTGCATGCGTAAGATATACTGTACACCGGAAATCGAGGATGAAGTGCCGGAAAGCGTTCTTAGAAGACGCGCCATACATGAAGCCGGACATGCGGTTATGGCAGAAATACTAAATCCTGGCTCTGTTAATTTTGCTTCTATCACTGCCAAAAACAGAGGGGAGGGTGGCTTGGTTTCTACACACAAGCCGGATGGATATTATGAAATCTTTGAAAATAAAGAAAAAGATATTCTTATAACACTTGCCGGTAAGGCTGCGACGGAAATTGTTTTTCAGGAAACAGACATAGGCTCTAATTCTGATATGCATAAAGCATTTGATATTGTCCGCGATATTTTGGATTCACTTACGTCTTATGACTTTATGTCCTGGTGTCATGGTGAAGAGACATCACAGAAGATATTTGATCATCTTGATTCTGCTACTGGCACAGAGGTATCAAGATATTACCATAAGGCTAAAAAAATTCTTATCGATAACAGGGAATTTCTTGAAGTTGTTGCTGCCGAATTGCTTAGTAAAAAGACAATATCCTACAAAGAGATAGCGATTTTGAGGGA
>JAKSRU010000251.1 GCA_024403475.1 Lachnospiraceae bacterium
CGGTCAAGATAAAGCTTCTCCTCCAAGTTAAGCTCTTCAAAGGTCGAAGTACTAATAATAATTGCGGGCCAATCTCTCTCAAATCCAAGGCCAAAGGGCGTAGTTTCTGTCTCAAAGCCCACAGTCAAGTCAAATGTCTTTTTATGCTCATCCGGGAAATCAGGGTCATAATCATCCGCTGAATAATCTATGCCAAATACACTGATCTGCTTTCCATCATAATCACATACACGTATTTGTCCCAGCCTCTCTATATTCATATAGTTGTAAAAAATGACCTCACCGGTATTTATGTGCTTTTTGCAGCTCTTGACATACTCACCAAAGCTATCATCATCCAACACCCAAACCAATAGATTATCAATACTCATATCAACTTCATCAGGATGTAGGCCCTCGCGCTCAAGTGTCTTTTTCACCTCTTTTGAAGTCTCGATATTATCAAAATACAATACATTATATGAAATATAAGATATTGTCTCTATATCATTTAATGAATCAAAATACCCCTCAATATCTTCGTACTCCAAGTCTTTGCTATATAAAGACACTTGTATGTTACTTTTTTCATCAACATATGCTACACGAGTAACACTAAAAAGCATCGACATAAAATACGATACTACAATAAAGGTCAGAGTACAGATTGCTATAGAAACCACCGTAGTTCTGTATTTACGCTTATTTCTCTTGATATTTTTATATGCAATTACGCCTCCGATTCCCCATATTTTTGAAATCAGCTTCGGTGCCCTTATCTTCTTTGAATTAAGCTTTATCTCATTAGTATTTCGGATAGCCTCGATAGGACTGATTTTACCGGCTTTTACAGTAGCACTTAATGAAGATAAATATATAGTCAGAATTCCCAATACTACCGAAATCGCTATTGATACCCATGATACCTCGAATCTTACAAGCTGTTCAGAATCAAATGATTCCGCAAGCAGCACATTACTTATTTTGCATAATACAAATGAAGCAAGCAGTCCGAGTCCCACACCTCCGGGCAATCCTATTACACCGGTAATCAATGCCTCAAAAGCAACACTCTTTCTGATTTGTCTTCCGGTGGCGCCGATACCTGCAAGCATTCCGTACAGGCGAATTTTTTCTGAAACAGATATCTCAAAGCTGTTCTTGATACAATACACAGAGGTGATTATGATAATCAGCCCCACAAATCCTGCGATAGCAAACAAGGTTACAAACATTGAATCGATAGGCCAGACCCTTTGGTATCTGATCAGCCAGGTATTAAATTCCCAGTTATATTTTGCCTGAGGCAATACAGTGTCATAATAAAAATTCCATTCCTCATCCGCAGTCGAACCGTACCAGCCCGCACTGTCTATCTCATTGAATTGCGCAAATAAATCCTTATATTCACCAATGCCAAGCATAGTTGCAGTTACATCTGATATCTGCATAAGTCCTTTATCTGTGAATTCTACATATACCTTATCAATTGATTTATTCTCTGCGCTCCCACCATCTGTCGCAGAATTTGTGCCATCAACAGAACCTGCTCCATTTACTGCGCCTGCTCTGTCAACTGATCCTGCTCCACCAAATACCGTCACAAATGTATATCCGGGACACGAGTAAGGCTCAACCGCAAAAGAAGCTCTCTCCACCATACCAACGATAGTATATGTATGTTCTTCAGAATCTACGATTTCTTCCTCTCCAAATCGCAGATATTCCGTATAAATGCTCAGCTCATATGATTTATCCTCAGCATCCTTTTCAACTCTTCTGCCAATATCAAGAGTAATGGTGTCCCCTACCTTAAGTCCTACGCGTCCATTGGTATTGACATGACGAGATATCAATATCTCTGAGCTGTTTTCAGGCATTCTGCCATCACACAGTAAAAAAGGTATATCATCCAGAGAATCAATATCGTAAGCTATCACATAGGCATATGGCTTGTATTCATTCTCACTACCCTCGAGCCATGCATAACCGAGGGTATTCTCGGTATAAACATTGGCTACATAACGATTCTGTCTGAATTTCTCCACATCACCTGGCTCTACATCCTGAAAGCACACATGATAGTTGCCATCCTGCTCTTTTTCTCTCTCAATGATGCTTCTTCTAAAGCTCACCGTGATTGTAAACAGCGCAGTCAATAATGCTATTGCAAGAATAATTCCTATAATCGATACAACTGCTCTTTTTTTGTTTAAGAGCATATTTTTAATAACTAATTTTTTAATGATATTCATCTTTTACACAATCTTCCCATCTTCAATTCTGATAATCCTGTCTGTAGCCTTGGCAAGCTCCATATTATGCGTAATCATGATGATCGTCTGATTATATTCTCTGTTAAAACGCTTGAGTATTTCCATTACCTCGTTACCTGACTTGGTATCAAGATTACCCGTCGGTTCATCAGCAAGTAACACCGAAGGTCTTGAAATCAATGCTCTTCCTATTGAAGTTCTCTGCTGCTGTCCGCCGGAAAGCTCATTGGGAAGATTCCTTCTTCTCTCACTCAATCCGAGCATTTCAAGCATTTTTTCCATCTCGCCCTTATC
>JAKSRU010000252.1 GCA_024403475.1 Lachnospiraceae bacterium
CACGCTCCCGTCATACTATCATTAGAGAATCTATTCGATATCCATTCCCCTTCGTTTCGTCGGTTCCGGTCTATCATGTTTAGTTTCTTCACTTTGTTTTTTGAATGATGCAAGTTTATCTCTTACACTGGCTCTTGTTTTCTCTTCAACCTCTGGTCGCTTTTTCTCATCCCACCAGGCTTTGAATTTCTTCCATGCCCCTGATACCAGCTTACCTATCACTGATTTAGGTTCTTCAAGGAATGCATATCTCATAAATTCCTTCTGTGCTTCAGCTTCGACCAATTTCTGTACCGTTTCCTCCGCTTGTTCGCTGAATCCCTTCAGAGTACTTTCAGCAGCCTCTACAGAAGCTGATAGTATTTCATATTGAGAATTCAAATCTTCCAATGCTTTTTCTTTCTGTCGGATATAGAATTCTTTTGTCCAGTCACTATTTCGACCTTTTTCAATTTCCTTTAGCGATTCTCCTTCAAAGATCTCCGGATGTTCTTCCATATCCTGCTCCGCCTTTTGGTGCATCTTCTCTTGCAATTCATGAAGCGATTCTGTTGTAAATACCTTTGTCTTTGCAGCCTGTTTTTTCATTCCACGCTTATATCCCTGCCCTATTGGTATTCCAACAATATGAGCGTGTGGTGATTTCTCATCAAGATGAACTACCGCTGATACAATTCTAAAGTCAGGGACCATTTCTCCAAGATATTTAATCTGCTCTTCAAATATAGGAATCATTTTTCTCCACATGTCCGGTGGTTTATCGTGCCAGAACTCTGCATCGCCAAGCTGGATGATTAGCTCTGCAGCTACATCATTCTTGCCACTGTCAGATACATATTTTAGATAATCGTCAATCTGACGATCAGAACGCTTGCCCTGATTGTACTCATAAAGGCAGGCGTCAAATTCTTGATGATATGTTTCTTTTAAATCATCAAGAATATTATCTCCGCCGGTAAGGACATGTATCGATTACATCCTTGGCAGTAATCTCAGACATTTTTCGCTTTCCAAGATAAGGAAGAATCTTCTTTTCATAAATCACTTGCTTTGTCATCCATGTATTTTCCTTTAGTCTTGGTCTGACATCCTTTTCATATAATTCGTAAAAGGATTCCAATGTCATATCGATATCCGAAGCCTGCTGTAATTTGAATTGTGATTCCCAATCAAGGGCATCACGCCTGGTAGCAAAACCTCTTTGGCATTTCTGCTTATTCTCTCCGGTCCAATCTTTATACCGAACCATTGCATACCAGGTACCAGTTTTTTCATTCTTATATACCGGCATTAAGCATCCCTCCTATCGTAGTTCTGTGTCTGATAGAAGTGTTCATAGAAGAATTTCGTATCAATTCTTCCTTGAATCGTCTCAAATCCCATTGCTTTCATTTCCTTATTAAGCTTTCGGATTAGCTTATATGCATAGCTTTCTGATACTCCTAGAATTTCTTCAACATCTGCAACTCTTAAAAACATCTTTTCCATAATTTATATTTCCTTTCTTTTCGTTAAATTTCTTTTGCCGTTTCCCTTTGACACTTTCCTGACGGGTAACCTCTGGGGTCTTTAGCCATTTAGACTGTTTTGGACTGCGCCGTTTTCGCTCCCTCCATACGCTCGCTTTCGGTCTTGGCATACTTTTCCGGAGTCATATCCATGTCTCAGACGATCATTCAATTGTTATTAAACATATTTGTTTAAGTTGCATGGTTATAATACTAAACATTTATGTTTAAGTCAAGCGAATAATTAAACTTTTTTGTTTAGTTTGTTCTTGATTGTCCTAAACAAATATGTTAAGATTTGCTTAACATACAGCGAAAGGGGCACTAATAATGGCAATAGGAGAGCGAATTCACTTTTTTCGTAACAAAAGAGGAATGACACAAAAATATGTAGGTTCACAAATCGGTTTTGATGAAAAGTCTGCGGATGTCCGTATGGCTCAATATGAAAGCGAAACAAGAGTCCCAAAAGACAACCTTATTCAAGCTTTGGCAACTACTTTTGATGTAGCTCCAGAAGCTCTTAAGGTTCCTGATATCGATTCCAATATTGGCTTGATGCATACTTTGTTTACACTTGAAGACCGTTATGGTCTCAAAATAGAAGCATCTGAAGATGGACAGCCTAGAATATACTTAGACTTAAGAAATCACCCAGACAGCAATCAGTTATTTGACATGCTGCTTGATTGGATGGATAAGACAGTTGCTTTAGAAGCAAAGCAGATATCTCAAGATGAATATGATCAGTGGAGATACCACTATCCAACTCCGGGCGAAACTACTCACACCAATTTTGCCAAAGTTATTCCACAGGAGTTAAGTGATTATCTTCTTTCCGAAGATAAAAAGAATAAGTAAAACACCTTTGAATTGCTTCAAGCGGCTTACTCATAAGGACAAAAGAAAAAAGGCCTTACCCTCTAATTTTCATTAGATAGGTAAGACCTTTTATAGTCTTATCTGAAACCATAC
>JAKSRU010000253.1 GCA_024403475.1 Lachnospiraceae bacterium
ACCTCTGCACTTCCGTCAGATGATATTTTAACAGTGTAGAATATATTTAGTTTCAGGTGTCTCTGTATTTTTTTCTCACCAAAATCATTTGGTCCAAACGGTCCCCGTCCGCCTTCTTCATGTCCAGGGATATCAGGTCTGTCCTTTGGAGAATTTCTGTTCATATTATTATCATCTGTCATCATCATAAGATGTGATTCAAGTACTTCATAGTTCTGTCTTATTGTTGAGTAGTAGCTTGATATAAACACAAGTCCCAAAGTTCCAACTAGAAGCGCGGTAAGAATTGCAAGAATCGTAAATACAATTTTTCGTTTTGCCTTTTCAAACATTCTCATACCTCATTTCATAGCCAACACCACGTATGGCTTTGATTTCAGTCTTTGATCCCAGGTATTTTAACTTTTTTCGTACAAATGTCATGTAAACTTCAACATTATTGTACTCTGCCTCATTTTCATATCCCCATATTTTAAGTGCAAGCTGCTCCCTGGTCATTATCTGCCCCTTATTAGCAATCAGGATTTCCAATGTTCTGAATTCCTTGTCCGAGAGTCGAACCTCTGCACCTGTCTCTTTATTTATAAGATTCATGGTATTTGTTTCAAGAACAATATCTCCAAAAAGCATCTTACCTTCATCCACGTTATATTGCCGTCTAATAAGAGCTCTAAGTCTTGCAAGCAGTTCCTTTGTTACAAAAGGCTTTGTAAGGTAATCGTCTGCACCACAATCTAAACCGTTAACTTTATCATCTACGTCACTTTTAGCCGTCAACATTAGTATTGGTGTTCTAATACCTCTTTTTCTAGCTTCCCTTGCAATCTCAAAGCCATTTTTATGAGGAAGCATGACATCAAGAACAGCCAGATCATATTCATCTCCTGTCAAGGCATCGGCACCATCCTGTCCGTCCACAAACCAGTCAACCTCATAATTTTCCTGTGTTAGTATCTCGCATAATGCCTGCCCCATTCTTTTTTCATCTTCCACGAGAAGTAGTTTCATTTAAGTATATCTCCAATCCACTTTATATATACTATAATGCATCTTTTGTTTGTACCTGTCCACATACAATATTTAAATTTCCATTTCTTGTTCTTATTTCATCAAGAAATTCCTTTGGTACTATATCCTGCTTCATAGTAACTGTATATCTAACCTCGTAAAGAGTTCCAAGGTTTGTGGTCTTTACACTTTCGAATTTAACTGATTTTGTAAAACGCTCAAAGATATCATCAAAGATGCCTTCATAGTCTAAATCCTCAGGTATTGTGACTCTTAAGTCCCTTACACAGTTATCTTCGTCCCCGAAGTTAATTGTACACATTACAATCTGGAATGCTGCGACAACTATGAAGAAAATCACTGCAAGTCCAATATATCCCATTCCAGTAGCAAGACCTAATGTCATCGCCATAAAAATAGCAGTTATCTCCCTGCCATTTCCTGGTGCCGAACGGAATCGCACAAGACTAAACGCCCCAGCCACTGCAACTCCTGCTCCTAAATTTCCATTCACTAGCATTATAATAAGCTGAACGATTACGGGAAGCATTGCAATTGTAATTAGAAAGCTTTGCGTTGCCCTATTTTTGTATTTGCATAAAATAGCACTAAGAACTCCTAAAATAATAGATGTCGCCGTACATAATAAAAATACCTGAATTGATAATGATGTCTGTATAATAGAATTAAGCACTGTGTCTTATCTCCTTTCGATTCTTTCCAACAATTATTTCCTTATAAAATGTTCCATATTTCGAATATGATGTAGGTTTTATTTCTAACTCTGAAAGTAACTTTGCCATCCAAAGAGGTACTGTTCCCGGCACCTTGATTTCCATTAAAACCATACCCTCCGGAAGCAGGTTTTCTCCAAAGTCACCACGTCGTAAATCGAGTGCATACTCTCTATAACGTATATTCTGATCAAAAGTTACTCTTATATCTGAATTTTCTCTTCCCGCATATGAAGTTCGGTCATATGCTATATATACCTTCGGTTTGGATTTATACATTTTCTGAAAGTATTCAATTTCTTTGCCTATCTGAGTATCTGGCGATAGTTGCTCGCATCCCATTAGGTATTTTTCTACTAATTCAGATGCCATCGTAATTCTTCTTTTATATACTATCCCATCATATTTTTTCTTAAGCTCTATAAATATTTCGTCTCCTGTTTTCGGGGTACCATAGCTTCTTACTCTAAGCTTTTCCTTATAAACTGGCCCCTCGATTGATTTTCTAATCAAATCCCAATTATCTGTATCGTAGTAAATATTACAGTTTGTTGTCTGTCCATATATATCCGGTTTCATATATTCCTTCATACCTTCAAGAAAATTCTCATACTGCTTATATGAAAGCATATATTTTTTTTCATAACGTTTAAAACAAACCTGTATCGCTTTCTTTTTCTTCATGTTCTTATTTAGGTCCTTTCATATCACCGT
>JAKSRU010000254.1 GCA_024403475.1 Lachnospiraceae bacterium
CCTATGTACCTCCACCATCTCTGAATAAGAGAACATCATTCAATTGCATATCACATACTATTACAACACCACATTGCTGTCAATATAGTAAGTGAATAAATTTATCATTCTGTATAAAGCAATACAAAACTCAGCCGACCTTCATCTTAAACTTGCGAACATCCTTCTCATTTTCCACAAGTTCGATGGTTGCTCCCAGCTTCTGAAGCTTAATATGGAAGTCCTCATAGCCTCTCTGGATGTACTTAATATCATCCACGGTACTGAAGCCTTCTGCTGAAAGAGCAGCAAGCACAAGTGCTGCACCGGCTCTTAAATCAGGAGCAGTGATATCTGCACCGGTATATCTCTTGGCACCGTCAATAATTGCAGTGCTGCTTTCCACCTTGATATTAGCGCCCATACGGGTCAGCTCATCTACATACTTAAAGCGATTCTCAAAAATACTCTCAGTAACAATACTGGTACCTGCAGCAAGTCCGAGTGCTACTGTAATCTGAGGCTGCATATCGGTAGGGAATCCGGGATAAGGAAGGGTCTTAACATGAGTGTGGTTAAGAGGCTTTGAAGCTACTACTCTTACACAATCATCATCCTCCTCAACCTCGCATCCGATTTCAAGAAGCTTAGCCGAAATAGATTCAAGATGCTTGGGAATTACATTTTTAACAGTAACATCACCATGAGTAATGGCTGCTGCAAACATAAAGGTTCCGGCCTCAATCTGATCCGGAATAATTGTATAATCGGTTCCGTGAAGAGACTTAACACCCTTAATTCTGATAACATCAGTACCTGCACCCTTAATATTGGCGCCCATGCTGTTAAGGAAGTTAGCCACATCTACTACATGAGGCTCCTTAGCGGCATTCTCAATAATTGTCTGACCCTCTGCCATAGATGCTGCCATCATTACATTGATAGTTGCTCCTACACTGACAAGGTCCATATATATATGATTTCCTGCAAGATTCTCTGCAGTAGTACGAATCATTCCATGCTCAAGTACAACCTCAGCTCCAAGTGCTCTAAAGCCCTTAATATGCTGATCGATACCTCTGCAACCGATATCACAACCTCCGGGGAGGGTAACCTCGGCATCCTTGTATTTACCAAGAAGAGCTCCGATAAGATAATATGATGCTCTGATCTTTCTGATGTTCTCATCATCAACTACAAGGTTTCTTATATTAGATGCATTGATAGTTACACTATGTCTTCCGTCACGATGAATAATTACACCAATTGATTCCATCGCAGCAAGAAGAACATTAATGTCTCTTACATCCGGTAAATTATCTATATGTACGACATCATTCGTCATTACAGAAGCTGCCAAAATTGGAAGAGCTGCATTCTTAGCTCCGCCGATTTCTACTTCTCCGACAAGTGGATTGCCGCCTTTAATAGCGTATTGTTCCATTCGACACCTCAAAGGGTTGTTATTAAAGTATAGTGGTACACATTACCTAGTATACGCACATATTATAGTATATACCACTTTTCAAGTATTTTGTAAATAAATCTAAAAATTTCTGTAAAAATGTGTTAACATATTGCGTAGATATTCACACTAAAAGCAGTAATTTGTACATCAATTGCGAATATTCTTCGCGAATCATACAATATAAGCTTATTATTCAAAAAATGAAAGCGAGACAGACATGATACGTTTTATATTAGTTAGCATTTATCTCTTCATGTATCTTATTCTTTCTATGCCGGCGATGCTCATCACCTGGATTATCGGAAGAATCAATAAAAAAGCCGGAGATATAAGTTCACTATGGATTGTTAACCACTTCGGTTTCCGACCGATTCAATTCTTTGCCGGAGTTCACGTCAAGGTAATCGGCCGTGAGCGTATTCCTGATGAGCCTGTATTATACATCGGCAACCACAGAAGCTTTTTCGATGTAATTCTCACTTATCAGCAGGTTAAAAATCCCACCGGCTACGTATCAAAGAAGGAAATCCTCTATGCGCCTCTTCTTAACCTGTGGATGATGCTTCTCAACTGTCAGTTCCTTGACCGTAAAAATGCTCGTTCAGGCATGGACATGCTCCTCAAGTCCATCGACATGATTAAGGGTGGAACCTCTGTATGTATCTTTCCTGAGGGCACCAGAAATAAGAATTCTGACAGCGACGAGCTTCTCCCCTTCCATGCCGGTACCTTCAAGATTGCCACCAAATCCGGATGTCCGGTTGTTCCTATGACCGTTGTAAACACCAATACCATCTGGGAAGACCACTTTCCTTCTATGAAGTCTCAGAATGTTGTCATTGAATACGGCGAACCTATCTATACCAAGGACCTGGACAAGGAAGCACAGAAGCACCTCCATGAGACCGTTCAGGAAATCATTCAGAAGACTTATATTGAGAACAAAGCTAAGTATGCTGA
>JAKSRU010000255.1 GCA_024403475.1 Lachnospiraceae bacterium
CAAGTGTATCCTCATAATACGACTCTAAAGTAGGATATTTCTCTCCAAACTGGGTGTAATAATCTGCTTCCCCTACTTCTCGCAAAAAAGATACAGTCAACCGTCTGGATTCCTTTTTGTTACTCTCGTCGCGGTTCTCATAGTCGTCGACGATTCTTTCCAAACGATTTTGCTCTGCTAGACTTTCCTCGTCCAGTGTGTTGGTAAATTCTTCCGCGACCTCAATAACACGGCTTTCATCATCCGAGTTTTCATTTGGGATACTATCGGTTGACTCTTTCATTATATCCTGCGCCTTGTTGTTTGCTTCTTCCTCACCATGAATTGAGTAGCCGCATCCAGGGCATATATCAGTCATATGCTTCCCACATTTAGGGCATTTAATTATAACCTTTTGCTCAAGTTCCTTCTGCGCCTTTTCTTCCTCCTCTTGCTCTTGAAGCGAAAAACCGCACCAGGGGCAAACTTCAGTCATATGGTTTCCACACTTCGGACACTTAATGATATCCATGAATACCTCCATCAATGAGTATAATCAGTAGGTTTTTTAACTGTGGTTCCTGTCAAGGAGCCACAGTTAACTGATATTCGTAGAATATCAGCGCCTTCCGCTTTTTCAGTGAAAATGCAATGCATTATTGCATTTATGTTAACAAAAGCCAGTTTTGAACCCTTCAAACTTCATACTTGTTATCCAAAGAAAAAGAGCACTTTCCGAAGAAAAATGCTCTAAAAATGTATAGGCCGGGACGCAAACCCAGAATCGCTCCAAAGAAGACTCAGTCTTAACAAAAAGGTTCACGATATACCTCTCGCCTTTTTGTTAGCAAGCTTTTAAGAGAATAGCAGAAGTGAATAGAAGGCAGACAAAAAAACGGAAGCCTTATTTTACTACTCCGATTTGGATAACTCCTCCTCAATTTTTGTAATAGTATGTTCATCTATAATATTTGCATCGTAATGTCCATATTCTGAATTTTGAAGGGCTTCAGCAGCCATCCCCCTCAGTATGAACGGCCTATACTGATTTTTTAAACGTGATGCCGGATGCGGAAGTTGCACTAATTGATGACTTCAATAATAATTCCATATGTTTATGCCTGTTTTACAACCAGTGTCACACTAAAACATCCATCCTTGATTTCTGCATAAACTTCGCCACCCATAAGTGAAATAAGTTTCTTGCAAATAAATAGTCCTAAACCATTGCCACTTATCTTATCGGCATTTTTTCCGCGATAAAAGCTGCTGAAAATCTGCGGCACTTCCTCTTTTTCAAGCGTACAGCCGGAATTTGTCACCGTAATAAGTTCGCAGCCATCCATTTTATCAAAATTAATCTCTATTCTTTTTCCATCACTGTATTTGATTGCATTTTCAATCAGGTTTTGCAAACATTCAACCAATCGGTCAGCATCACATGAAAGAATACATTCATCATATTTGTGTATAGTAAATTCCGTCCCCGTACCTTCCAGCTGCAATTTATATCTTGCTTGAACCTTTGTGATGATCTGACTTAAAAATGCCTCGCCCTGATTTACTTCAAAATTCATGAAGTCCTCACTTGATGCCTTTGATATCTCACTTACAAAATGCTCGATTTCATCTGCACGTGTGTTGATACTTTCAGCAGCGATGCGACATCTATCTTCATCCTTATATATTCCCTTAGCAAGTGCCTTTGCATTCAGTTTTATTGCAGAAAGTGGTGTTTTTATATCATGGGAAAGAGACATAAGCAGAAGTTTCTTATCACGCTGCATAGCAAATTCCTTCTGCCTGTCTTCTTCAATCTTTTCGCGTAACAGATTAACACCCCATGTGAAATTCCCCAAGAAACGACTTTTTTGTTCAAGTATAGGTACCGCAAGATTGCCCTTTGCAAGTTGAAGCGGAACGTCCTTCACGCTGCCAAACGGCCTTATAATATTATGCCAGATATAAACTAGCACGCTGCACATAAGCAAAAACATCACGCCTAATATACAGTTTACCAGTATAAACAGAACATTATTATTTCCGGTTGTATATTCCACTCGATACAGAGTTTCTTTTACTTCAATAATAACGTAAGTTGCATCGTTTTTATATAAATCATCACCTGTATATACGCCCTTTATGAAAGAATAGTTTGCCGGATTGTAACTACCTGTTTCTTCTATTTCATCTGCAAGACGCTTTACCTCTACACGATATTGTCCATCTGTATGATTTTGTTGTTTTATCATAACTACATTCAATGCTATTACGAGAATAATAAATATTGTAAGCACTGAAATAGATAATACTTTGAATGTTCTCATACAAACTTATACCCCACTCCCCAAACGGTAAGTATACGCTTGGCATTTTTAGAATCATCACCCAGTTTCTGCCTTAAGTGATTAATATG
>JAKSRU010000256.1 GCA_024403475.1 Lachnospiraceae bacterium
TTTTTTGCAGTTGTAACATCGACAATCACAGTTACAGATGACACAAAAGTGCAAAAATATACAATTTTCATAATTAATAAACGATTGTTTTTAAGTACTTTACCCTATAACACCATCAAAAGAACCGTCCCTTTGATGGCAGTTATTAAGCCCCCGCCCTATTAACTACTAATCTTTTAAGGGTATAACAATGGTTTCACGCTTATTTGTGGAATCAGAATTTATGAATTCTACATAAGTGGTATCATTTTTTGTACGTATGTTGCCCAATGAGTAATCACGCTCGCCATAAAGCCCTATTCTATCGCCATTGTAAATCACCTTATAATAATTGTCGCTTGTTGCATTTCCAGGACAATAAATTACTTCTATATCATGTTCTGAATCAGAATATTTTGTCTCTTCGGCTTGCTTATCATCCCAAACCATAGCAAAGATAGACCAAAAAAACAAAATAACAGGCAACAACAGCAGCAGAACCAAGCAAATGCCCAGTGCAGCTAATATACCTTTCAATATCTTTTTACTTTTCTGATTCATTTGTGCATTTAATATCTACAAACTTCCACAATCCCATCTAGGTCCAGCACCGTCACGTTCAACCTATGAAATGAGCATGTTGTCGTAGGTATAACGCAGAATATTCCTAGGATATTATCTAAAATTCATTTGTTTATAAATTTTTCACATCATCATGGCCATCTTTTGATTCTTTACATTTCCTAAAACGCAAAAGATTTATGTTAAAAGACGACGATAATGATGAAAGTAGTGTATAGAGAATAAGATACAGTAAATGGCTGACTGAGAAAAATATTACATCGTTAACATAATATATCATGCCAATTTTTTCTACAAAAGGACCATCAAAGGGACGGTTCTTTGAGGGTGTCAATTACTTTTCTTCGCAGATTACCTCTTCGGTAGTGTTATCTCTTAATTTTGCTTTTTGAACCAATTTTACAAGTTTCGTTGTGTCTTCTCCGTTTTTTGAAGGATTTATACACTTTATTGCATAGTACATAGTGTCTTGTGGTAATGAGTCCAAGCTCTCGACCATGCTCATATACGGCTTCTGTCTAAAGTCATGGCACGTCCACGTTTTATCAAATTGCCTTAACCCTATGTCATTAATTTCATCAATAATAAGTACTACTTTAGCTGATTTATAGGATACTTCTGACACATCAGTCGGACCAGGATAAAAACGACAATATTCGGCAAAAGCTTCTTTGAATCTAATGAAAATCGAATCATTAACCCAAACCGTGTCAGGGTATTCATATTCCCAGAGGAATGCATGATTTTTTTTCGAGTCCTCCACTGATTCACTATTGCGTATCGAATATGTCACATGAAATCTAAAATGCATGAACCAATTTATGCAATTTTCCAACAGAAAACCAATACCAATGCAAAAGAATACAATTACTATTTTATTTTTCATAATCACAAATATTTATTTTGATCCGGTGGATATTGAATATGATGCACCATTGAATCCATGGATTGAATCGTTTTTGATTAACAACTCATTGTGTATGCTGTCATAGGAACTTGCATGAGAAACATGCAGTTTGTATTCGTTGTCACGTAAACGGGTATATGTTCCAGAGACGATTCCCTCGCTTCCACCGTCAAAGGATTTGTCTATACTAAAAGCATTAGAATCTTTGTGTATATAAACCTGGTAATCTCCTTCTTGGGTTTCAAAATGATACATGACATACAGGTTGTGAATACGGAAACTGCTTGATACCTGGAAAATAATAAAGATTATACCTGGTAACATTATTGAGTTGAGCAGCATGAGAGGTGCAAACTTTTTATTTTTTGACACTATTCCCATAATGCATGACAGTACAATACAAACTATGCATGCAACAACAGAGGTACAAAGCATTGTCAATGTATCCTTAAAAGTTCCAGTTAGAAAACTCAATAGGATACATATAATTGCATTTGCAAAAAGCAGAATTAAAAGTCTTCGTTTCATCCGACTAGTTATTTATTAAAAATATGCTATACTAAGTAATTGCGCCGTGATTCTTCCGTTCATTACTTTGTATTTATCCACTTTCCTGTCGCTTTATATCGCGGTTACTTGATTTTTCGCTCTAGGCGTGAGTAAATCCAGCTGATGCCGAAGCACAAGAGGCCTGAGACGAGCAGTCCCACCGGACGCATGATGGAGGAGTCATACTGGATGTCAAACATCGCCAACTTTATCACGCACAGCAATGAAACCACCAGCCCATAAAGCCTGCATCCCTTCAGGAGGAACTTGAAGCCGATGATGATGAACAGCACTGCAAGCACGATGCCTGCTATCGAGATTACAAAGTTCACGGCATGGAGGCTGTGGAGTATCGCAAAAAGGACGATGCTCA
>JAKSRU010000257.1 GCA_024403475.1 Lachnospiraceae bacterium
AACCAGCCTCACACATTGCAAATCCGGCCTGCATCCAAAATACAAAGGCTGCACCGATAAGAAACCAGACTGCAAAAATATTGCCATTTACACCATCAATGGCTTCTTGCACATATGATATAATTTCTTCACTCATACGCTTATGCCTCCTATCCCTAGTAGTTAAATTTTTCTGTCGAAGCATTTATATCTAAAACACATCCATGCGCGCTATTGAATTCCGATGTGTTTATTGATATCGAATGAATTTAAAAAATTTAAAGGCGCTACGGGGGATACCCATAGCGCCTTCGCTTTATGTAAGGAAGTATAGCACCCGATATTACGAGTGTCAAATACAAAATTTATAGTTTTTTTATTTTCTCAAAAAGAAATATTGTGAAAAATATACTGAAAATTATCTGTCCTCAGGTATATCAATCTTGTTGTAAAGATAATCAAGCACATCTCCGGTAAACCGCTTCGCACTGATTCCGATCATGAAGCTTCCGTCTTCCTGCTCAACCTGACGCATGACCTCTGCATACATTATCAGTGACTCGGCCATAATAATTATATCTCGTCCTACCAAGTTAGGTGCGTCAGCATCAATTCTGATTCCCATACCAACAGGTGACACATTTTCAACAACAACGTCATAACGTTCCTGAGTCGTACAATCAACTATCTGACTCTTAACATTGAGAGTCATACGATTAGCAGATCTTCTATCTTCCATTTTCTTACCCCGCATTAAAATATAATTTAGTACATGCGCCATACTCCCCCGAATCGGCTGCATGCAGGAATATCTTGTTGCTATAGTAAACAGTATACTATCTGCGGGTATTTACTTCAAGCATTGCGCTTGCATCCACTATTATGACTTGCACACATTGCAATTACATACAATATTATGCCTTGCACGCATACAATTGCTGATAATGTAACGCTTTACGTTTCTGTCGGTCCTGCACTATATTTCACTTTGAATCATATGATAACCGCTGCGATGCTTTTCCACTGTAGTACGCGCATTTTCCATTGATGTCCGCAGCATCTTGATATCAGGCTGTATATTGCTCGGGCATACCAGATTACCCAACATTTTTTCCAGCTCATAATTTTCGACAATCATTGCCGCGTGAACTATTCGATCCTTGAGCGGAGCCTGAAGATGTGCATTCATCAGATTAAGCACCGCATTAGGCGAGCTTCCGTGATTACCGTAGAGCATGTACAGAAGCTGTCTTTTTCCGGCGGCAGGCAGCTGTTCTATCAGTTGCTTTAATGCCTCATCTATACGCTTATCTTCATCATTACCCTTAATTCCGTCTACATCCTGAGGGAAAATAAAGTCCAAAAAATAAGGAAGCGGATTAAGTCCAAGCACATTGAACCACTCAGAGGCCTGGAATAAATCCGGAGAACTGATTCCCTTTTCCCAATTCTGCACAGTCTTGCGGGACACGCCGACTCCTATTGCGACATACTCCTGTGACACTCCTGCATCCGCTCTGGAACGCCACCAGATTTTTGAAAATCTCTTGGCTCTTTCAATTCTTTCTCTTTCTTCTATGTCATACATTTCATTATCCATTTTTATGCCCCCCTTTAGGCAGATATTTAACTTCAGTGTAATTGTAACATTACCGGGCTCAAAATACGCGCCCGGCAATACACCTTTTATCCCTATATTTGAGTAAAAAATTACTCACACAAACAATTAAAACCTGCTCCGCTACGTGTCTGACTATTTTGCCCGAATAGACTATGCTCTACTCATGAAGTTCAGCGAGATACCCATTACTCAGCAGCAAATACCAATCGCTACTTCAGATAAACAAAACATTAATGTAAACCCCAAAACAAATCATACAGAAAGGAAATATTATGAAAATATTTTATGAATGTCCGCTTTGCGGAAATATCGTTATCTTTGAAAACTTCTCCGGAAATATCCCCACCTGCTGCGGTGAGGAAATGAAGGAACTTGTACCTAATACAACCGACGCTTCTTCAGAAAAACATGTTCCCAAATGTCTTATCGAAGATCGAAAGATTAAGGTATGTATCGGCGAAGAGTTGCATCCTGCAACTGCCGATCACTACATCGATTGGATAGCATTGGAGACCTGCCGTGGATATTACAAAAAAACCATCCCCAGAGGCATTGATCCCAGAGTGTGCTTCCACTTGGGCAAGGAAGAATACCCTGTTGCCGTATATTCTTATTGTAATCTCCATGGGTTATGGGTCTACAATTTTGAATAGATTAGTGGAAACAATTACTCTTAAGGTTACCATACCCCAAATTCCACTTCCTCTTTATCTTTAGCAAGCAAACGCCGTGCAGTTTCCTATGGACTGCACGGCGTTTGTATTTAGC
>JAKSRU010000258.1 GCA_024403475.1 Lachnospiraceae bacterium
ATAGCAGGTGCACCGCGCTGTACAAAATTTCCGCTCATTACAACAATTGTATAATCAGCACCTGATAATTCCTTAGAACGTGCAATATGATACACATGTCCGTTATGAAACGGATTATATTCTGCGATTATTCCGTTGATAATCATTTTGCCCTCGTTTCCGCATATGCATTGTAAACAGTAGATATATGCAAGCGATATTATATTATAGTTTTCGTAAAATGGCAAAGTAGGAAAATTAATAAAAATAAAATGTAAGCGCTTACCTAAATTGCCTTTACTATTTATAAAGATAGTGATATATTATAACTGTATTTTCAATTATAGACTTATTATCTGTGGTCATAAGCGTTTTGTAAATCTTATTTATCGAAGTGAGGATAGAAAAATGGCATTTATTGATGGTGTTAAGGAAAAAGCAAAAATGGACAAGAAGACTATAGTTCTTCCTGAATCCAACGATAAAAGAACCCTTCTTGCAGCAGCACATATTCTTCAGGAGGGTATTGCCAATATTATTATGGTAGGTAACAGAGAGAAGATTATGGATGGTGCCACATGGCTTGAAATTGAGCTTGATGGTATCGAAATAGTTGATCCTTCTACCACTCCTAAGCTTGAAGAATACGTTACAAATTTGTATGAGATTAGAAAAGCAAAGGGAATGACTCTTGAGAAGGCAAGAGAGATACTTCTTAATGACTGGCTTACCTTTGGTATTATGATGGTTAAGATGAATGATGCAGATGGAATGGTTGCCGGTGCTTGTCATTCAACCGCTGATACATTAAGACCTGCACTTCAGATTTTGAAGACTGCTCCCGGATGCAAGCTTGTCAGTGCATTCTTTGTTGTTGATACTATTATGAAGGAAATGGGTGAGAACGGAACCTTTCTTTTTGCAGATTGCGGACTTAATCAGGATCCTACTGCAGAGGAGCTTGCTGCTATCGCTGATTCATCATCTCGTTCATTTAAGCAGCTTATAGGTCCCAGACCTCAGATTGCTATGCTCAGCCATTCAACTAAGGGAAGTGCTAAGCATCCTCTTGTTGACAAGATGGTTGAAGCTACGAATATTTGCCGTGAACAGTATCCTCACCTTTGCGTAGACGGTGAACTTCAGACTGACGCAGCGCTTGTACCTCATGTTGCTAAGACTAAGGCACCCGGAAGTCCTGTTGCAGGACATGCGAATGTTCTTGTTTTCCCTAACCTTGATGCAGGAAATATCGGATATAAGCTTGTACAGAGACTCGGTATGGCCGAGGCTTACGGTCCTATGCTTCAGGGTATTGCGAAGCCTGTTAACGACCTTTCAAGAGGCTGCTCTTGGGAGGACATTGTCGGCGTAGTAGCTCTTACAGCAGTTCAGGCACAGCTTGTTTAGTTTGAAGCTTGTATTATGCTATAGCTTGTTTATTTTGAAGTAATAAGCGTGAAAAAATGTTATTCATTTTTACCGCGTTTCTCAAATTTAACTGGTTTGCTATATTTTGCTCTGTTATATTCAGAGCAGTTTGCAAAAATTTCATTGTGCTATAATCAGAGAGTGCCTTAATTGGCACTCTCTATATAATTGCTATAAACATTTTTATATATTAAGGAGACTTAAAATGAAGATTTTAGTTATTAACTGTGGTTCATCATCACTTAAGTATCAGCTCATTGATTCAGAGACAGAGCAGTGGGTTGCAAAGGGACTTTGCGAGAGAATCGGAATTGATGGAAGCCAGATTGTATATCAGCTTGCAGGCGGACAGAAGGAAGTAACAGTATCACCTATGGCAAATCATACTGATGCTATTCAGCTTGTACTTGATGCTCTTACCAATGCCAAGACAGGCGCAATCAAGGATTTGTCTGAAATAGATGCGGTAGGACATCGTGTAGTACATGGTGGTGAGAAGTTTACTTCAAGTGCTGTAATCAATGCAGATGTAATTGAAGCAATCAAAGAGTGTAACGATCTTGCTCCTTTACATAATCCTGCAAATCTTATCGGTATTGATGCATGTCAGAAGCTTATGCCCGGCGTTCCCATGGTAGCTGTATTTGATACTGCATTCCATCAGACAATGCCTCAGGAAGCTTATATGTATGGCATTCCTTATTCATACTATGAGAATTACAAGATTCGTCGTTACGGCTTCCACGGAACCAGCCATTCATTTGTATCCAAGAAGGTTGCCGAGGACCTTGGCAAGAAGCCCGAGGACCTCAAGATTATTGTATGTCATCTTGGAAATGGTGCATCAGTTTCAGCAGTTAAGAACGGCAAGTGCGTAGATACATCAATGGGACTTACTCCTCTTGAGGGACTTATTATGGGAACCA
>JAKSRU010000259.1 GCA_024403475.1 Lachnospiraceae bacterium
TTCATATCAGGACCGATGGATACACAGTCCAAATCCTTTATTTTGCTGCCAAGAATGCCACATTCCAAGCCGGCGTGGATTGCCTGGACGATAGGCTCCTTGCCGTACATTTTTGTATAAAGACCAATCATCTTATCGCGAAGAGGTGAGTCCGTGCGATATTGCCATCCGGGGTAATCTCCGACAATATTGTAGGAAGCGTCAACAAGCTCTGCAATACTCGTGATAGAATCAACGAGAGCGTACTTGGCGGATTCTATGCTGCTGCGGACACAAAATGCCGCATGGAGTCTTGCTGAACCGCGAGTGCCGTATTTGGCTTCATAAGCCTCAATGCTTGCAGGCTTATTGCAAAGAGGAAATTCAACGATGCCAAGGTTGAGGGATGTTTCTACAAGACCGGGAACATCTGCGCTCATTGCCTGAACTCCGTCCGGGACAGCATTTAGGAAGCGAACAGCGTTTGTTGCTTCATAAGCTATTATATCTGAAACTTTTTCCTTGCTTTTTACACGACAGTAAAATCCGGGATCCTTGGTCTGATATTCTATAGCTACATCCTGAGCAAAGCGGGCGATGGCTTCATCGGTTAATGCTTCATATTTTTCTGAGGTGCTGAAGATAACCAAACCCAAGTGAGTCTCACGAGGAATGGCATTGTCTGCCAAGCCACCGTTTATGTGAGTGATATAAAGCGGATTTTTAACTGTTGCTAAACTTTCATCGAGCTTATTTTTTATCTCATATAAAAGTCTGGCAGCCAGCTTATTGGAGTTGGCACGTCCTCTTATTATTTCTTCACCGGAATGTCCGCCGAGGAGACCACCTATTTCAATTTCATAAAGGGTGCCTGATACTATTTCTTCACAGGGGAGTGTGATAAAGTAGTTCGCGCGAAGACCGCCGGCACAGCTTGTGAGAAAATAACCTTCCTCCTCAGAATCCAGATTGAGAAGTCTGTTTCCCTTAAGCATTGACAAATCGATACCGCGGGCACCGTCCATGCCTACTTCTTCGTTGGTGGTGATTACTACTTCGAGTCTGGGATGGGAGAGTGTGTCGTCTTCCAAAATCGCAAGTGCGTACGCAACTGCAATTCCGTCGTCTCCGCCAAGCGAAGTTCCTTCTGCATATACGTAATCTTTTTCAAGATTCACGGATGCTTTCAGACCCTCGGCAGCCATGTTGATATCCAGTTCAGGTTTATGGACCGCAACCATATCCATATGCCCCTGAAGGATTATCGGTGGCTCATTTTCATATCCGGCAGAGGCTTCCTTAATGATGATTACATTCTTGTATTCATCCTGAATGGTTTCAAGATTATGTGAGCGGCCAAAAGCTGCGATATAGTCGCTGATTCTGTCTATATTGTATGAGCCGTGAGGGATTTTTGTAAGCTCCTCAAAATAGTAAAAAACTCTTTGAGGTTGAAGATTTGAAAAAGCACCCATTCTTTGCATTCCTTTCGTTTGCAGACTGTTTAACAGGCATAGTCAATTTTTAGTTCAAATTCGAATTCGTATTCACCGTATATTATTTTATATTTGCCTTCATATTCATGGCGTGATTCTATATCATACAGAATGATCAGGAACTGGAGCTTCAGAATTTGACCCGGCTGAAGTTCGACGGTGGAAGCATCAGGATCTATTTCAAAAGGAGTATACTGATCTGTCTCAATATCATATTCTACTGCGGAAATGCGTGGTAATTGAGAAGCCGGATAATCATTTAATATGACATCATGATTGCAGAAACCGACATCTGTATATTTTCCGTCAATTTCTCTCTGGAGCGTGAAATCTTTATCAAGAAAAATTGTTTCATCACCGGTATTCCTAAAAAAGGCAGAAGCATATGAAGAAGTCAAATCATAAAAAGAAATCTCCATATCATCATAAACTGTTGTTTCACCGTGTGAGGAAGTGTTGATATATGGTGAGGGATCAACAGATGCATAGTCGCCGGTGGAATAATTGTATGGAGCCGCCACGTTACTTCCGAAACCGCACCCGGTAAGGCCGGTTATGAATACTGCTGTAAGCAATGCACAGGCAGTACATTTTTTAATTGGAAAAAGATGTTTTTTCATAGAATATTAATCCTCATAAGAAAGTTTTTTACTATATTTTTGTAGGCTGTTTCGTCTGTTATAACTGATGCTGCATGACCGGC
>JAKSRU010000026.1 GCA_024403475.1 Lachnospiraceae bacterium
AACTACCTTAGACATTTTTCATTTTCTCCTCAATATCATTAAAATAGATATATATCAGACAGTCCGGTATACAAATAATCTCCGGACCATCAACCAATCAAAATTAAGCATAGATACGAAGTCTGCCAAGAAGCTTATCTCCAAGCTTTTCAGCAAATGCAACGAAATCCTTCTCCTTCATTACAGGGAGAACAAATGCTGCATCGTTTCTTCCGTCTACAATAATATTCATAGCATCAGGATACTGCTCAAATACTGCATCTGCAGCATCTGCGGTAGTACGTACATAGAATGCGGTCTCTGTCTCGAGATAATCAGCAATCTTAGCTTCCTCTGCATCCCAGAATACCTTAATATTCTCTCCGACATGCTTAGCACACTCTGCAATATCAGCAACAACAGCACTTGCAGTAGGGAGCTTACCTGCTCCGCTTCCGTAGTACATTGTCTCGCCTACCATATTACCGGTGACAAACACACCATTCATTACATCATTAACAAGAGCAATAGGATGATTTACAGGTACCAGATATGAGCTAACCTTAACGCTAACCTCAGGCTTGCCTGCTTCTCCCTCATATGCTCCATCAAGAGCCTTGGCAGTACCAAGAAGCTTGATGGTATATCCCGCAGCACTTGCATATGCAAAATCATCAGCGGTAACCTTGGTAATACCCTCAGTGTAAACCTGCTCAAAATTAACAGTCTTTCCAAGCATAAGTGAAGCAAGAATAGAAATCTTTCTGCAGGTATCATAACCCTCAACGTCAGCAGAAGGATCCTGCTCGGCATATCCGAGAGCCTGTGCTTCCTTGAGAACCTCTGCATAATCAGCACCCTCACGCTCCATCTTTGTGAGCATGAAATTGGTGGTTCCGTTGATAATTCCGGCGATTTCTTCGATATACTCATGGCAAAGTGAACTCATAAGAGGTCTGATAATAGGAATACCACCACCTACACTTGCCTCAAACATATAGTTACAATTGTTCTTTTTAGCAATCTCGAGCATTTCTGTGCCATGTGCAGCTACCATTGCCTTGTTTGATGTACATACACTCTTACCGGCTTCGAGAGCAGCCCTGGTGAACTTATACGCAGCACCGGTTCCTCCCATAGTTTCGCATACAATCTGTACATCAGGATCATTCATAATAATATCTACATCATGAACAATTTTATCTTCATAAGGATCTCCGGGGAACTCTCTGAGATCCAAAATATACTTTACATTAAGTTCCTGCTGAGTCTTCTTGTTCAGCTGCTTTTTGTTGGTCTCAACAACCTCTACCACACCGCTTCCTACAGTGCCGTAACCGAGTACTGCAATATTGATCATTTTTCATTTTCTCCTTAATACATAACTGAAACAGCTATATCCCCCAAAGAACGCGTCTTTGAGGGAAAAGCCTACTCAATCTAATATTTTATCACAAAAATAATTCTTTCCGCAATGTTCGATTTTGTCCTAAATTTGATGTAAAGAATTATCTCTCTTCTCTGAAATAAGGCAAACCGAGTGATGCAGGCGGTTGATTTTCTCTCTTATTCCTAATACTGGTAATAACCAGAACAACAAGAGTAACCACGTAAGGAATCATCTTGTAAAGCTGCTGATACTCCATATGGTCAATATTGATAGGCAGGAACAGATATAAAATGTAAAGTCCGCCAAACAATATCGAAGCAAAAATACTCATATCAGGCTTCCAAATTGTGAAGATAACAAGTGCAATAGCAAGCCATCCTCTATCGCCGAAAGCATCATTAGACCATACTCCTGTCGCATAGTCCATTACATAATAAAGTCCGCCAAGACCTGCAATCATACAACCGATGCAGGTAGCACCGTACTTGTATAAGGTAACATTGATTCCGGCTGAATCTGCGGTTGCAGGGCTCTCACCTACAGCTCTTAAATGAAGTCCCATTCTGGTCTTCTTAATAATCAGTGCAGCTGCGATAGCCACAATAATACTAAGATAAGCAAGAGGACCGTAGGATAAAAATATCTTGCCAAACCATCCGGTTGTTTCTGCAATCGGAAGCTTTACCGAGAAATATTTACTGGTCGTAGTAAGTGCAATTGAAGGAACATCTGCTCCCGACAACTTAATCAATGATGCTCCGAAGAAATTACCGAAGCCTACACCAAAGGTGGTCATTGCAAGACCTGTAACATTCTGATTAGCTCTAAGTGTTACTGTGAGGAAGCAATAAAGCAAGCCCATCAGCAATGAGCCAAGCAAACAACTGAGCATAGGAATAAGAACACTCAGCACCGGAACACCATATGTCAAAAATGCGTCCGCGCCTCCGGCTGCATGAGCAGCCTCGTAGCTTTTTACTGCCTGTTCAAAATTGAAGGCACCGATTACACCGCTGATAGCACCGACGTACATTACACCGGGGATACCAAGGTTAAGGTTACCGGACTTCTGAGTAATGATTTCTCCGGTACTACCATACAAAAGAGGGATACCCTGCACTACTGCCTTAGGGATAAATGAAACAAAATTAATCATTACTTATTCCCTCCCTTCATTGTCTTTTTGTTAATCACAATCTTGTATCTGATAAAGAATTCGCAACCGATAATGAAGAAAATAATAATTCCTGTCAAAATTTCCGAGAAGGATTCATTTAATCCGCAGCTGGTTGCAACCTCTCCTGCACCTTTTTTAAGGAATACAATCAACAGACTTGCAAAAATCATAATAATCGGATTGAACTTAGCAAGCCAAGATACCATTACAGCAGTAAAGCCCTGACCGCCTACCAGTGAAGTGGTAATGGTCTGATGAATACCTGCTACAAGGATAAATCCGGTAAGTCCGCAAATTGCTCCGGAAATAAACATTGTTCTGATGATAACCTTACCAACATTAATTCCTACATATCTTGCTGTATTTTCACTCTCACCTACAACGCAGATTTCATAACCGTGCTTGCTGTAGTAAAGATATGCAAACATTGCAATTGTAGTAATCACCGCAATGATTATTGTAAGCAGATACTTACCGCCCATAGAGCTTCCGAGTCTGGGAAGCCATCCGAGCTCAGTCTTAGCATTGATGATACCAACCTTACCTGCTCCCTTGGGATACTCCCACACAATAATGTAGAAAGCTACAAGCTGAGTAGCGATATAGTTCATCATCAAAGTAAACAGTGTCTCGTTTGTGTTCCACTTTGCCTTAAATAATGCAGGCAGCACACCCCATATTCCGCCTGCAAGGATTGCAGCCACAAACATTACCGCAATCAGTGCCGGATTGGGAAGATAAGGAGAAAGCTTAAGCATAACTGCCGAAGTAGCCAATGCGCCGATAAGAACCTGACCCTCTCCTCCGATGTTCCAAAACTTCATCTTAAATGCCGGGGTAAGTGCCAATGCAATAAGCAAAAGAATTGATGTATCCTGTACGGTAATCCACGATTTTCTGGCAGTTCCGAAGGCACCCTTTGCCATCGAACCGTATACTGTAAAGGGATTCAGTCCTGTGGTAATCATAGTTATAATCGCACATACCACCAATGCGGCAAAAATTGCGATTACTCGCACAAGAATAGCCTTTTTCAAGGTCATGTCCGATCTCTTGGCGATATGGAAAAGCGGTTCTGATTTATTAGTTTTTGCCATCGCTGTTTCCTCCCACCTTAGTCATTAATAATCCAACCTCATTTCTGTCTGCAGTACGTCCGTCAAGCACTCCGCTTACTTCTCCTCCGCAGAGAACGAGGATTCTGTCTGAAAGCTCCATAAGTACGTCCAAATCTTCGCCGACATAAACTACAGCCACACCGGCTTTTTTCTGTTCGTTAATCAAATCATAAATTGTATAAGAGGCATTGATATCAAGTCCTCTTACTGCATACGCGGTAAGCAATACCTTGGGCGCTGAAGCAATCTCTCTTCCTACAAGAATCTTCTGCACATTACCACCCGAAAGGCTTCTTACGGGAGTATTGATTCCGGGAGTCACAACCTCGAGATCCTTTACCACCGACTGTGCCAGCTTCTTAGGTGCTTTTCTGTCTGTAAAAGGTCCTCGTCCGTTCTCATATGATCTCAGCATCATATTATCCGCCAAATCCATATTTGCTACGAGACCCATTCCAAGTCTGTCCTCAGGGACAAATGAAAGAGAAACACCCATATCTCTAATCTGCTTGGGATCTTTTCCGAGGAGCTGTTCTCTTTTTCCCTTATCATCAACATACTCAATCGAGCCTGACTCAACTACCTGAAGACCGGCAATCGCCTCAAGCAACTCCTTCTGGCCGCATCCGGATATTCCTGCAATACCGAGAATCTCTCCGCTTCTGATTGTAAAGGATACATTATTGAGCTTGGTGATTCCGTCCTCGCTCTTAACGGTAAGTCCGTTAACAAGAATTCTGGGCTGCGGATTAACAGGCTCAGGTCTGATAATATTAAGTACAACCTTACGTCCGACCATCATATCGGTCATTTCAGCCGCGTTGGTATCTGCAGTGCGCATATCTCCGATATACTTACCCTTACGGAGAACTGCTACACGATCCGAAAGACTCTCAACCTCATGCATCTTGTGAGTAATGATGATAATAGCCTTGTTGTCTTCCTTCATCTTACGGAGAACTGCAAAAAGCTTCTCTGTCTCCTGAGGTGTCAAAACCGCGGTAGGCTCATCCAGGATAAGAATATCAGCACCTCTGTAGAGAACCTTTACTATTTCTACAGTCTGCTTCTGAGAAACAGACATATCATAAATCTTCTGCGCAGGATCTACATCAAAGCCATACTTATCACAAATTTCCTTAATCTTGGCGCTGGACTTTTTGATATCAAGCTTTTCATCAAGACCAAGTACTATATTTTCTGCAGCAGACAGAACATCAATCAGCTTAAAATGCTGATGTACCATTCCTATACCATAGCTGAAGGAATCCTTAGGCGATGCTATAGTTGCGGGCTTTCCATCAATCAATATCTCACCTTCATCAGGGAAATAGAGACCGCAAAGCATATTCATCAATGTGGTTTTTCCGCTTCCGTTTTCTCCGAGGAGAGCTAAAATCTCACCTCTGTACAGCTCCAAATTAACATTGGAATTGGCAATAACTCTTCCAAAATGCTTGGAGATGTTCTTCATTTGAACTGCCGGTGTTGTATTTGCCATTGTTCAATCCTTTCTACTGCTGAAAATCTGCTTCTTCCTTAAACAACTTTACAGATACCCCGAAACAGAACGGAGTATCTGTAAAATAGTCCAAAAATTCAGCTCAAATATCAATTATCGTACTACACCCGAATATGACAAAGCAGGTTCGGCGTCCAAAGACACCGGACCTGCGAAAAGTCATTAATTAGTATGCAGCATCAAGAAGTGAGATGCCGTCAATCTGAAGATTGAAGAAAGGTGCTGAACGAAGTCCGTCACCTGACTCGTTGAAGTAACCGTCAACGATTGCTTCGTGATCTCCTGCGTACTCAGGATCGGTATCAACGTCTGCCATGTAAGTGGTAAGAGTCTCACCATTTACGGTAAAGGTGGTGATATCGAATACGTGAAGCTCACCTGAAGTAATCTTTGCCTGTGCCTCAGCGATTGCTTCTGCAGAACCTGCTGCAACTGATGCACCAAGATCGGTAAGAACTACTGAACCGGTCTCAAGAGTTCCGTTCCAGTCAACTGCAATTGCCTCACCATTGGTGATAGCATTGAAGCAGTAAGTGAAGTAAGGAGTCCAATCGATTCTTGAAGAAACAAGGAAGGTTTCAGGGCAAGCTGCTGCAGTGCTTCCGTTGTAAGAAACGTTAGGAACACCAGCCTGCTCACAAGCAGTAGGAGCACCCATTGAGTCAGCATGCTGAGAAATAAGTACACAACCATTGTCGATAAGGGTCTGAGCGCCGGTCTTTTCAGCAGTCTCATCATACCAAGAACCGGTAAAGGTTACTTCCATGGTAACTGAAGGGCATACGCTCTTAGCGCCAAGGTAGAATGAAGTATAACCTGAAATAACCTCAGCATAAGTGAATGCACCAACATAACCCATCTTTGCTTCCTCAGCAGTGATATCGCCATTGTCGATCATCTCGTTGAGCTTCATTCCTGCAACAATACCTGCAAGATATCTTCCCTGGAAGATGTTAGCGAATGCATTGTGGAAGTTTGCAAGGCCTTCGGTGTGAGCCTGAGTACCGGTTGCGTGTGCGAACTCGATTTCAGGATACTCCTTAGCAGCCTTAATGATGTAATCCTCGTGACCAAAGCTATCAGCAAAGATGAAGTTGCATCCTGCCTCTGCGAGCTCACAAGCAGCATCATAAGCTTCCTGTCCCTCAGGAATACCGGTCTTGATGAGGTATTCTACACCTGCAGCATCACAAGCAGCCTTGAAGCCGTTAATGAAGTTGAGGTCATAAGTAGAGTTCTCATCATGAAGGCAGATAAGACCTGCCTTAACAGCGGCATTGGTTACTACATTAGTATTACCGTTGCCGTCAACAACAGCAGTGTTACCGTTGTTGTTTGCAGAACCATCATTGGTATCTGCGCCACAAGCGCAAAGTGCAAATGCCATTACTCCGGCAAGAGCGAGCGCTACGAGCTTAGAAAACTTTTTCATAACTTTTCTCCTCTTCTGTTAAGTATGAAATCTATCTCCATCCCATCACAATGATAGGAATCGGACACTTAATGCAAAAACATTTTTAGAATAACAAAAGGCAAAAAAATATACAATGTGCATTTCACACTTTTTTCGTGAAAAATGAATGTTTTTTTGTCAATTTATATACCAAAAACCCCGACTACACACGAAATATATCAATTTTACGCATGTGGTCGGGATTTATTTCCATTTATTCAATTAGATAAGAGGATACTTCTTGGTAATAGCTACGATAATAGCCTTAGCTTCCTCTACCTTATCAGCTCCACCCTTAACTACAAGTGAGATAGCCTCTGCAACCTGGTCAAAGTCATCTTCCTTGAGTCCTCTTGATGTAGCAGCGGGAGTTCCGAGACGGATACCGCTGGTTACGAAGGGTGACTTGGGATCGTTGGGAATAGTATTCTTGTTGGCAGTAATATGTGCCTCATCAAGAAGCTTCTCAACCTCCTTACCGGTAAGATTGAAAGGAGTAAGATCCATGAGCATAAGGTGGTTATCAGTTCCGTCAGAAACGATCTTGATACCACGGCTCTGAAGTCCCTTGCAAAGAGCCTGTGCGTTCTTAACTATCTGCTGCTGATACTCCTTGAATGCAGGAGTAAGAGCTTCCTTGAAGCATACTGCCTTTGCTGCGATTACATGCATAAGAGGGCCACCCTGAATTCCGGGGAATACAGCCTTGTTAAGCTTGTGCTCTTCTGCAAACTCTGCGCTTGAAAGGATAAGTCCTCCACGAGGTCCGCGAAGAGTCTTGTGAGTGGTAGTGGTAACTACGTGAGCATAAGGGATGGGTGAGGGATGAAGGCCTGCTGCAATAAGTCCTGCGATATGAGCCATATCAACCATCAAATATGCTCCAACCATATCAGCGATTTCTCTGAAGCGCTTGAAATCAATAGTTCTTGCATATGCAGAAGCACCTGCGATAATCATCTTGGGCTGGCACTCCTTGGCAATTGCCTCTACCTTATCATAATCGATGAAGCCGTCGTCATTTACACCGTAAGGAACAATCTTGAAATAGCTTCCTGAAATGTTAGCCGGTGATCCATGAGTAAGATGTCCGCCGTGATCGAGATTCATTCCCATTACGGTATCGCCGGGCTGAAGGAGTGCAAACTGAACAGCAAGGTTAGCCTGTGCTCCTGAATGAGGCTGAACGTTAGCATATGTGCATCCGTAAAGCTCCTTAGCACGATCGATTGCAAGCTGCTCTACTACATCTACACATCCGCATCCACCGTAGTAACGCTTTCCGGGATATCCTTCTGCGTACTTATTGGTAAGAGGGCTGCCCATTGCAGCCATAACTGCCTTGCTAACCCAGTTCTCGGAAGCGATGAGTTCGATGTGACTGTTCTGTCTCTCGGTCTCTGCCACAATCGCATCAGCGATTTCGGGATCAACATTCTTTACTTCATCAAGTGAATACATTTTTATGTCCTCCTAAATTAGTTAACCGCTTATTTTTAAGCGGAAAATTGCACATCTATAAGACTACACTAAAAGCAGATGTAAATCAAGCAATTTGCTCATCGTTAAACATTATAAATATGTACTTTTTCTGTTGCGATTAAGCGGTATTAAGTTTTATACTGTTTATTTAGGGACATATATTTTTACACTATTTTATAAATAGCGAAGGAGACATAAAATGTTAAAGTCATTAAAAGCTTATTCACTTCATATGGGACCTGCTCAGTGTGCGGTCGATTTGGGAGACGGAAGTGAAAGAGGCGAATATGTTAATCAGGATTATATCCTCAATGTGCTCGGAAGACCTCACAGAGGTGTCAGCTTAATGACCTGCTACTACCCTCTTGATAAAACCTTTCCTGCAAGAGCGCATGAAGCTTATTCGGATATGGAAATCGGCGGTCAGTGGGATTATCCCTATGATGACTATCAGCCCTACAAGGGTGGTAAGGTCGGACTCACTGAAGAAGAACCCTTCAACTGGATGAAGGATGTAAGACGTCACGGTCAGGACGTTCTTCTCACCATCACCATCGACCCTCATGTAAGCGACGATCACATCGTCGCAATAGCCAAGGATTTATCTGTATACGGACGTGTCCTTTTAAGAGTCAATCACGAAGCTACAGGAAGCTGGTTCTCTTTCAACAAACGTGCAAGCTACGATGAAGTTGCAGCATTTTTTGCTAATGTGTGTGATATTTTCCACAGAGAGGCCCCCAATGTAAAGCTCATTCTCTGCCTCGACGGATATAAGGATGTAAAGGAAGAAAAAATGATGATGGAGGATATTTTCCTTCCTGCCATCAAGAAGACCGATATCTATTCTGTAGACCGTTATCTTTCTCTTCATTGGGGTTGGCCCTGCGACGTAGCACTCAAGGGCGGAAAATCCTTTGCAAGATATAAGGTTGAAGATATTTATGCTCTTACTAAAAAGAGCCGCAACAGATATGTTGAACTCACCGGCGATGTAAGACCCATGGTACTTTCTGAGCTTAATGCTGACGGTGATGTAACCGGTCCTTACGATCAGGCTGCTATGGTTAAGGATTTCTGTGACCGTGTTAAAGCAGACCCTGACAAATGGCTTAACGGCTTTACCATGTACCAGTTCCGTGACAGAGGTCGTCTCGGACTTGAGATTGAAGATCCCAACAATTCAGAGGTTGGTATCGCTCAGCCGGTACTCAATACCTACAAGGAAATCATCCATGATGATTACTTCTCTCCCACAATGAAAAAAGGTAAGGCACTTACCGTTCCTACCACTCTACGTTGGGGCGGTGCCGAGGATGCCGAGGGAATCGCAATTCCTCTCACCTTTGAGGCTTCCCCTGTATTCTGTGAGGTATACTTTGATGAGAATGGTCTTGAGGACCTTAACCTAATGATGGAAATCAACGGCAGATGGTTCTACAAGGCTCCCGGTGTAAAATGCATCGATATGATGAGCGCCTTCTTTGAGAAGCCTCTTACAGAAAAGACCAAGCTTACTCTTAAGCTCTTCGCTCCGCCCGCAGATGGAAAGAATGATCCTTCACAGGGCAGCGACTGGCAGACCAATTACTACACCGAGATTCCTGCTCTACCCAAGATCAGAATTGAATACTCACCTGTAGTCAAATAAATTTATCATTATTCCAGGAGGAACAAATCGTGAAACTTTTAGAGGATATGATCAGAGAAAAAGGAGTAGTCAAAGCCGGCAATGTACTCAAGGTAGACAGCTTCCTTAATCATCAGATGGATATCAAGCTTTTCAATGAAATGGGAAAGGAATTCAAGCGTATTTTCGCAGATAAGCCTATCAACAAGATTCTTACCATCGAAGCTTCCGGCATCGGTATTGCCTGCGTTGCCGCTCAGTATTTCGATGCACCTGTAGTATTTGCGAAAAAGGCTCAGAGCATCAATATTGACGGTGATGTATACAGCACCTCAATCACTTCCTTCACTCATAAGCGTGAATACCAGGTAATCGTATCTAAAAAGTATTTAAGTTCCGATGATCATGTACTTATCATTGATGATTTCCTTGCAAACGGATGTGCTCTCAAGGGTCTGATTGAACTCGTAAAGGATGCCGGTGCAACCGTAGAGGGTATCGGTATCGCAGTCGAAAAGGGCTTCCAGGATGGTGGTCAGATTATCCGCGATATGGGTGTTAATCTTCACTCTCTTGCAATCGTTGATTCAATGAATGATGCAACCGGTGAAATTGTCTTCCGTCAGGAATAATATATGAAAAAATTTAAAAAACGTATTTTCGATATAATTCAAATAGGTCAGCGCGGCGATTTTCCAAGCCGCGCCTTTGACTTTTTTCTGGTAATTATAATTTCTCTTAACATTTTGGTACTCATACTCGAGACCTTTAATCTACCGGCGGAGCTACTTAAGGTATTGCATATCATTGAGATTGTTACTATAGCTCTGTTCGGTGTTGAATATCTGCTCAGAATTTGGACTGCCGAGTTTTTGTATCCCAATGTCAGTCGTGGTAAGGCAATTGTAAAATTTCTATTCTCTTATGACGGAATAGTCGATTTACTTACTATCCTGCCGGCTTTCTTTTTATCGGGCTTTTCGGCCTTCAGAATGCTCAGAGTGGTTCGTATTTTCCATCTGTTCAGAATAAATGCCACTTACGACTCCTTTAATGTAATCACGGCTGTTCTCAAGGAAAAGAGAAATCAGATATTCTCTTCACTTTTTATAGTAATCATACTTATGTTTGCCTCTTCCTTGTGTATGTACAGTGTTGAAAACGTCGCTCAGCCCGATGTATTCGACAATGCCTTCTCAGGAATGTGGTGGAGTATTTCAACCATACTTACAGTCGGATACGGCGACATATATCCCATCACCGTTTTAGGACGTATATTGGCTATAATAATTGCAATTCTCGGTGTAGGTGTTGTGGCTATCCCTACAGGTATTATTTCTGCCGGCTTTGTAGAGCATTACAACAATCAGGCGCAGGAAAATAAACCATCTGCCAATATTACTGCAGAAACCATTTCCGGCACTGCTAATAATACCAATTCCGGCACTGCTAATAACACTGCAGAGCCCGCAGCTCCTATGGATTCTCTCCTCGAAGGCAACTCTGCAAAGCATATAAATCTTTGTGAACGTATTCTTGCCGACCGAGAGGCCACAGATCCCGAAACAAGAGAAAAATTTGATAATTATCTTGCCGAGCTTTTGAGAAAAAAAGGGTAATATATGACTTAATTTTTAGAAATTTATTAATTTTTACCCTTTCAGAACTTGGTTTTGTTTCCAAAATATAGTATTATTATTAAGTTAGATTTTAAGTTAATTAATATCTGATTTGTTTATTTTGGTTTTAATTAATAGTTTTGCTATTTGTACTATTTGTACTATCAACACTGATTCTTACGAGGTTATACTTGAATGCTTATTGCAATTGTTGATGACGATCCTACACTTAGAATAACGCTTCGCCATTTTCTTCATAAGTGGCATACAGAAAAAAAGCTGTCTCTGGAAATGCTTGAATTTGATAACGGTGATGATTTCCTTGCCAGCTGCAATCAGAATAATTATGACATAGTATTCATGGATATCTTCATGGAGAAAAAGAACGGTATCGAAACCGCTTCCGAAATGAGACTCAGTCGTAAGGATACTATTCTCATCTTCCTCACATCATCAATGGACCATATGCCTGATGCCTTCTCGGTACACGCTTACGGTTATCTTATAAAGCCACTCGTACCCGAAAAGCTCTATAAAATTATGAATGATGTTCACGGACTTCTTCATACTGATGAAAAGACTCTCGACATAACAGTAGTAGGCAAGGTTGACTTAACTCTGAGATATTCGGAAATCCTTTACATTAATTCGGATTCTAACTATTGTATTATTCATTGTCCCGAGCCCTGCAAGAGCCGTGGCCCTTTCACCGCTTTATGCGAACCACTGTTAATGAGTCCTGAATTTTGTATAATCAACAGAGGTATTCTGGTAAACCTCTCTCACGTAAAGGACATGACCATTACAGATTGTCTGATGGACAATGGAGATTCCCTTCCTCTTAATACCAAGAAGGCCTCGGCAATCAGACAGCAATATCAGTCCTTCAAATTCGAGAACAGATAATCAACCAATATAACAACAAAACGCCCGGTATAATTGTTCACCAATCATACCGGGCGTTAATTATTTCTAATTAATCGTCTTCTTCTGTCTTCTTGTTATTCTCTACAATAGCGAAAGCAATATTGGTAGCATGGTCTCCGACTCTCTCAAGACCTGATACGATATCTGAGAAAATCATACCGGCAGCGGGTGTACACTCACCACGGGTAAGTCTGTCTACATGGTTCTGCTGAAGCTGCTTTTCCATTGTATCAATCTTGTCCTCTATAGCAATGATATCCTTCATGTGAGTCTCATCACTGTTAGAGAACATCTCAATTGCATACTGGATGCTCTTGTTTACGAGATCAAGCATCTCTCCAAGCTCTTTCTGTGCTTCCTTACTAATGGTTGCACCACTTGCTTTTCTCGATGCAGCAGCATCTGCAATATTTTCAGCATGGTCACCGATTCTCTCAATATCGTTGGCTACATGGAACAAACCACCAATGCTCTTTAAGTCTTCGATAGGAAGGGTTGTCTGGTTAATCTTTACCAAATAGTCTGTAATCGCATGATTGAGGAAATCTATATTCTTCTCAACCTTGTATACCTCGTCAATATCTTCCTGATCGAGAGTAATCAATGCATTCATCGCACGGTTCAGGTTCTCACTTGCAAGTGAAGCCATACGATCGAGCTCCTTGATAACTTCAACTACTGCAGTTGCAGGGTTGAATACAACCTTTTCACCGATGTATTTAAGCTGGCCTTCCTCTCTGTATCCGACCTTTTTGTCCTCTCCGCGCACACACATAGATGAGAACTTAACAAGGGGTGTAATGAAGGGAAGGAATATAATAACCTGGAACACCTTGATAATGATATGTGAATAAGCAACAAACTTACCTAAGTCCTTGCCCGCTTCAATTCCGGCTTCATTATAAGTCATAGGGGTAATAGACAGTAATCCGTCGATAACGCCCTTTCTCATAAACGGAATTGCCATAATAATAGCACAGATAATCGTACCGATTACGTTAAACCAGAAATGAATAAGTGCTGCTCTCTTAGCATCCTTCTTACCTGAAAGTGAAGAAATAAGTGCTGTTGCGGTAGCACCGATATTACAACCAAAGATAATGTAAATAATAATACCAAGACCATCATAGTTGAGTGAACCATCAGGAAGAGGTGCTGCCATAAGTCCGGTATTTGCAAGCAAAAGCACGATACTGACTGTTACAGATGAACTCTGTACCAATGCGGTAATTGCAGTACCTACAAGGATTGCAAGAATAGGATTCTTAAGTGAGCCGATAACGTTGATTACTACTTCGCTGGTTCTGAGGACTCCCATGGCATCCTTCATACCGCTCAAGCCCATGAACAGAATACCAAATCCGATAATAATCTCACCAATCTGCTTAACCTGCTCCTTTTTAGAAAACATAGTGATAACTACACCAATCAAAAGAATAAGCGGTGCATATGCAGATAGATTAAACGAAACCAAAAGTGATGTAACTGTAGTACCGATATTGGCACCAAGGATAACTCCGGCAGCCTGTGTCAGATTCATCAAGCCCGCATTTACAAAGCTGACTACCATTGAGGTACAGGCTGATGATGACTGGATAGCTGCAGTGAAGAATAAACCGACCGCGATACCGCTGAATCTGTTTGTAGTAAAGATTTCAAGAATATGTCTTAATCTCGCACCGGCAGCTTTCTCTATGGCATTACTCATAACCTTCATGCCGAACAGGAAAAGGCCGAGACCTCCACACATCGCAATTGCAATAGAAATAATTTCCTTAACGCTCATCTTTCATCCGTTCCTGCGGTATCTCTTCCCGCATATCATTACATTATTAAACACCCTATTACTAGCAATAATATAATACTATAAAATTTGCAAAAAAATCTATTGATATATTCTACAACAATAAAAAAATTCCCCATTTGGATTAAGTCTTTTTTACTAGATAACTAATCCAAACAGGAAATTAATCTCATCAAATCATATTATAATGCTTCATCGCATTGTATATTCCGTCGTCATGCATATCTGTCGTAATATACTCAGCAGCCTGTCTTGCTGCCTCAGTACCATTGCCCATACATATACCATGTCCGACAAATTCAAGCATATCCTTATCGTTTATACTGTCACCGAATGCATAAGTATCTGCAATATCAACCTTCAGATATTCACACAGCCATCGGATTCCGGTAGCCTTGGAGCTACCCTTGGGAATAAACTCCACAACTACTCCATCATGAACTATAAAATCCAAGAAAGAACCGAGTTCCTTTTTGATGGAATCAAAATCCGTTCCTTCCCACACATCTGCGGAAAACTTATTGGCCTTCATTCCTTCCTCATAGCCTCTGAGCACTCTGGCATGATCCCCAAGCATTTTATACAGATAATCTATATAAGGATCGTTTTCAAAGCCTTTTTCGGAAATCCAATGAGTCTTAGGGCCTTCCAAAACAATAGGCATTCCATATTTTTGAGCAACCTCTATACAGAGCTTTATCTGCTCATCTGTAAGAAGCTTCTCATATATCACATCACCATTTATCTCAACATGATTACCGCAAGCAGCTAACACACCGTCAAAACCGATTGCATGAAGCTCCTTGGCAATGATATTACCTCTGGCTCTTCCGCTGCAAATAAATGCCATATTTCCTTTAGCCCTGAACTGCTTAATTGCTTCCTTGGCACTCTCCGGAATAAAGCCTTTGCTGTCCCATAATGTACCGTCTATATCAAAAAAAGCTACTTTCATATATTCATTACCACTATAATACTTATAAAAACATCTTTTCAGGCTTAAACAGCTTATTTATTTCACTGTAAAAATACACTCCTGCGAAGGTGTCGTCATTTTTATATACCCTGAACAGTTCTTTATCCTTAGGGACATTTATTCGTTCCTCAAATGAATTTGCATAAAGAACATTACCGTTAAGCAAAAGCTTCATTGCTTCATCTGTCACCTTAACTGCTCTATATTCAGTAAACAAACAATCCACCGACATCACTATATCGACGAGTCTTCCCTCATCCTTTGCCTTCTGAATATCAGTAAGTCTGAGTGCATTTTCAAGGGCAAACGGTCCGACCTTAGAACGAACAAGGCTAAGCATTGCAGCACCACAGCCAAGCTCCTTGCCGATATCATCACATAAGGTTCTGATGTATGTACCCTTTGAACAGTGAACTCTCATTTTTACAACAGGCAGATTAATGCTGATAATTTCTATTTCAAACACAGTAATTTTTCTGGCCTGTCTTTCGACCTCCACACCCTTTCTGGCAAGGTCGCACAGCTTCTGTCCGTTAACCTTGAGTGCTGAATACATCGGAGGAATCTGGTCTATTTCACCGACAAACTTAAGAATCGCTTCCCTTATCAACTGCTCTGTCGGAAGCAGCTCTATCTGTTTGTACTCATAAAGCTTATCGCCACTGCAGTCACTTGACATTTCAGCCACCCGTTCAAGCCCTGCAAACCTGTCAGCGAACAATCCCCCAACTGCTTTGCCGGTTACATCCTGAGTATCAGTGCTGACGCCAAGAAGCATTTCAGCCGTGTATTCCTTGTCATGGTCTGTCAAAAGTTCACATACCTTAGTGGCATTACCTAAGCATACAGGAAGCACACCTGTGGCATCAGGGTCGAGAGTACCTGTATGCCCTATCTTTTTCTGCCCGCAGATGCCTCTCATTTTGGCCACAACATCAAAGGAAGTAAAGCCGGCATCCTTATAGACATTAATTATTCCATTGTAATTGTTATTCTTATCAGCCATTTACCAATCACATTTCCGATATATTCATTAATTTCTTCTGGAAGCTTCGATATCCATCTGAAGCTGAGCGGTCAGCTCCTCCAAACCGTTAAAGCGTCGCTCCGGTCTCATAAACTTTTCTAAATAAACTACCGCATCACAATCATATACATCACATTCAAAATCGTATATAAATGTCTCTACGCTAGGTCTTGTTTCTCCACCAATAGTCGGTTTACATCCGACATTGCTCACCGAATAATACTCCTTACCGTTTATTGCCGTTCTTGAAGTATATACTCCAAAGGGAGGCAGAAGCTTATTCTCATCAGGATAAATATTTATCGTAGGGAAGCCTATGGTACGACCAATCTGATTACCGTGAACAATCTTGCCACTCACGGAATATGCAGCACCTAAAAGCTCCTCCACACGTTCCATCTCTCCTCTTTCAACGCAGCCCCTTACCAACGATGAAGAAATCTCTTCACCATCAGCTGTATGAACCTTGTCTATAAGCTTGACCTCATATCCGTACTCCTCAGACAACCTTTCAAGGAGTGCAGCATTACCCACCCCCTTATCACCGAAGGAAATATCAGTTCCGGCAGCAATGAAACGCATATTCATTTGATTAACAAGATATTCTGTTACAAAGCTCTCCGGAGGAGTTGCTGCAGTCACACGGTTCATAGGGAACTCAACCAGTATGTCCACACCCATTCGCTCAAAAATCATATGCTTCTCTTCATTGGTATTAAGCACATGAGGATCTCCTCCAAAGAAAACCGAAGGGGCCGGATCAAAGGTAAAAACGCAGGCACGGAGCCCGCTCTTTTTAAGCGCCAGTATTTCATCCAAGAGCCTTCTGTGCCCCAAATGAACACCGTCAAATTTACCGATTGCCACTGCAGTTTCCTTCTCGAGATAAAATTCAGAAGTATCAGCAATTATTTCCATTGTCAGTTATTTCCTAATAATTATAACCTACTAAACAATAAACGCAGTGTTACCTGCGTTTATTAATAGTAATTCTACATTCCAAGCTGTTCAGCTATTTTTTCAGAAAGGTTATTAACACAATCGTGGAAAGTACCCTTCATGGTAAGACCGGCTGCCCTCACATGACCGCCGCCACCAAATTCCTGTGCTATCTTAGCAACATCAACCGCCTCTGAGGATCTCATCGAAACCTTAAACTCCATAGGATTGGTCTGATACATAAAAATAGCTACATCAATTCCTCTAATGTTTACAAGCTGATTAACAATACCCTCGTAATCCTTGGGCTTACAGCCATAAAAATCAGCGGTTTTGGCATCAACAACACCAACAATACAGCGCTCGTCCATAAAACGTACGCTTTCCATCATGCAGCGTCCCATAATCTGTGACTGAAGATAAGTTCTCTCAAAGAATACCTTCTTAATGATTTTGGGAAAGTCAAAGCCATACTCCATCAGGTCGGCTGCGCGTCTCATTGTCTCGGGACTGGTGCATGAAAACTGAAAAAGTCCGGTATCGGTAACCATACCGACATACAAAGCCATAGCTGTCTCCTTGTCAAGCTTACTCTTATCCATAAGCTTGCACAAAAGTTCAGCGGTAGAGCTTATTTCAGGCTCTACTACGTTAACATCGCCACAACCTTCCGCATTGCTCACATGATGATCAATGTTTATTCTCTTACCAGCAGCAGAAAAATATTTCTGTGCAGCTCCGAGTCTTTCAAAATTACAATCGAGTGCAAAATAGACATCATACTGCTCGTCATCGGGGAAGGTAGTATCGATAGTATCATAGCCCTCTATTCCGCTGAATATTGACGGCGGATACTCAAGATTAACCTTAACCTCTATTCCGGGTATATTAATCAAGAGATATCTTCTGAGAGCAAGGCATGAACTAACAGCATCTCCGTCCGGACGAATGTGTCCGCTGATACCTATTCTTTTTGCCCCTTCACACTCTTTAATTAAATCAATCATTTTATGCCTCGCTAATAGCTCCTTGCATTATTCCTCTGTAGTTTCCTCGGCATCATCTGCATGTGCAGCCTCATCCTTGGCGATAACGTCGTCAATAATATGCGACATATTTACGCCATACTCGATAGACTGATCCATTACAAAGGTAATCTCAGGAGTATTTCTGAGATTAAGTCTGTGTGCCAGCTCACGTCTGATATACGGAGCCGCACTCTTAAGACCCTTACCGGTATTTACCCTGTCCTCCTCACTGCCAAGTACGGAAATCCATACCTTGCAGGTCTTAAGGTCTGGTGCCACCTGAACATCAACAACGCTTGCCCAGGGGCTGATACGGGGATCCTTTATTTCGTCGCGGATAATAACGGAGAGCTCCTTCTGGACCTCACCGTTTACCCTTGTATTTTTAATACTGTTCTTTCGCATTTACCTAGGTACCTCTACCATAATATAAGCTTCTACCTGATCGAACTCAGCAACCTTGTCAAAGCCGTCAAATACGAGACCGCATTCAAATCCGCTCTTAACTTCCTTAACATCGTCCTTGAAACGCTTGAGTGAAGCAAGGTTACCCTCAAAGATCTGCTCACCTTCACGGGTAATACGAACCTTACAGCCTCTCTGGATTTCTCCGTCGAGTACGTATGAACCGGCAATGTTACCGATAGCAGACGCCTTGAATATCTGACGAATCTCTGCATGACCTATAATCTTCTCCTCAAATACAGGATCAAGCATACCCTTCATTGCAAGCTCGATATCTTCGATAGCCTTATAAATTACATCGTAAAGTCTTACGTCTACATTTTCCTGCTCGGCAGTAGTCTTTGCAGTTGCATCGGGACGAACATTAAATCCGATGATAATTGCATTTGCTGCTGAAGCAAGAGTAACGTCAGACTCATTAATAGCACCAACACCACCGTGGATGCACTTAACAACAACTTCGTCGTTAGAAAGCTTTGTAAGTGACTGCTTAACTGCTTCAACTGAACCCTGAACATCAGCCTTAACAATGATATTAAGCTCCTTAAGGTTGCCCTCCTTAATCTTAGAGAACAGATCCTCAAGGCTCATGCGGCCCTTAATCTCTTCAAGCTTCTTAACCTTATTCTGCTCCTGATAGGTCTGAGCAAATGATTTTGCAGTCTTGTCGTTCTCATGTGCAAGGAATACTTCACCTGCAGAAGGAACATCAGAAAGACCGAGGATTTCAACAGGCATTGAAGGAGTTGCTTCCTTAACGCGACCACCCTTGTCATCAATCATTGCACGAACCTTACCGTATGCTGCACCTGCAGAAATGAAATCTCCAACATGGAGAGTACCCTTCTGTACAAGTACGGTAGCAACAGGACCACGTCCCTTATCAAGCTCAGCCTCGATTACAAGACCTCTTGCTGTTCTGTCGGGATTAGCCTTGAGTTCAAGTACATCTGCAGTAAGAAGAATCATATCAAGAAGATTGTCGATACCTTCGCCGGTCTTAGCTGAAACAGGTGCAAATACAGTGCTTCCGCCCCAATCCTCTGAAATGAGTTCATATTCTGCAAGCTCCTGCTTAACACGATCAATGTTTGCAGAAGGCTTATCAATCTTGTTAACTGCTACAATAACTTCAACTCCTGCTGCCTTGGCATGGTTAATAGCTTCTACAGTCTGAGGCATTACACCATCGTCTGCTGCTACAACAAGGATTGCAATATCGGTTGCATTTGCACCACGCATACGCATTGCGGTGAATGCTTCATGTCCGGGTGTATCAAGGAAAGTAATCTTTCTTCCGTCTACATCAACGGTATATGCACCGATAGCCTGAGTAATACCACCGGCTTCTCTGTCGGTTACTCTGGTCTTACGAATTGCATCAAGGAGTGAAGTCTTACCATGGTCAACGTGACCCATTACGCACACTACAGGAGGTCTCTCAGAAAGATTCTCCTCAACCTCATCATCCTCCTTCAGGAGCTCCTCGATAACATCTACAACAACCTCATGCTCACAAAGGATTTCATACTCCATTGCGATGGTTTCTGCATCATCATATGTGAGTTCATCGTTAAGAGTCACCATCTTACCTGCAAGGAAAAGCTTCTTGATAAGATCTGCAGGACGCTGCTTCATTTTTTCAGCAAGGTCCTTGATAGTGATTGTCTCGGGAAGAGTAATAACCTTGATTACTTCCTCAACAACCTCTTCCTTCTTCTCGGGCTTTATGAAGCGACCTGCTTTCTTGGTGTTGATCTCCTCATCATAATTCATTTCTTTTCTGTGGTCACGGTCTTTGCTCTTGTCTCTGCGGCTTCCGCGTCCCTTTTCGTTTGTCGGCATCGGCGCTGCTGCAGCACTCGCGCTATTTTGGAATCCTTTCTGATTCCTATTGCCTCCAAATCCAGCTCCCGGTCTTTCATTAGACCTGCTATCTCTACCACTATTATTAAAGCTACGGCTATCACCTGGACGGCTATAGCTGCCTCTGTTATCCCTTTGTACCCCTTCTTGCCCTTGCTTATAAGGCCTCTGAGCTTGGCCTTGGCCTTGCGCTTGTCCTTGCTGTCTGCCATTTGAAGCACCTCCTCTGTTCTGATACTGTCCATTACCCTGGTACTGACCATTCTGAGGACGCTGACCGCCCTGGCGGTTAGCCTGAGGATTCTGACCTCTGTTCTCTCTTACAGTACCCTGCGACTGACCGTCTCTGTTCTGATACTGGTTTCTGTCGTGGTTCTGAGGTCTCTCCTGGTTCTGAGGTCTCTCTTGATTCTGAGGTCTCTCCTGAACCTGAGGCTTCTCTTCAACCTTCTCCTCTACAACGGGAGCTGCTACTGTCTCCTCAACCTTTACCTCAGGAGCAGGTGCAGGCTTCTTTGCAACAGGCTTAGTCTCCGGTACCATCTGCACACTGGGTGTAGGTGAAGGAGGTGTAAGAGGCTTGATTGGAGTACGAGCCACGCTGTTATTCTGAGGACGATTATTGTTATAACCATTGCCGCCCTGACGATTGTTTCCATTATTGTACTGACCGCCATTATTGGGACGTGCGCCATTACCTGCAGGACGATTTGCACCGTTAGGCTTGTTGTTCATAACAATACTAATCTTCTTTTTGGGCTGCTCGGGCTGCTTAGGAGCCTGTGCCTGTGCGGGCTTTGCAGCAGGTGCAGGTGCTTCAGCCTTAGGAGCCTCTGCCTTGGGTGCTTCTGCCTTGGGTGCTTCTGCCTTGGGTGCTTCTGCCTTGGGAGCTTCTGCCTTGGGAGCTTCTGCCTTAGGAGCCTTCTTAGCGTTTACTGCAGCCTTAATTGCAGCAACCTGCTCCTCTTCAAGTCCCTTTGAAGCACTCTTTACATCTTCATAACCCTTGCCGGAAGCAATTGCTATAATGTCCTTGCTTTCAACACCGAGTTCTTTTGCTAAATCACATACTTTTATTTTTGCCATGTTTTATCTATAAATGACCGTTAAACGGACGTTTCTCCTTTCGATTATTCTTCCATGAGTTTTGTTATCTTGTCGGCAAATCCGGGTTCAAGGACCGCAACCGAAGCTCTGAGTTCTTTACCGATTGCATGTCCGATTCCTTCGCGTGTTCCCCAAATCTTTACAGGCACCTCATAGTAGCTGCACTTATCTGTAAAAAGCTTTTTGGTATTATCCGACGCATCCTCCGAAACAATTACAAGCTGCGCTTCACCTGTTCTGATAGCATCAAGTACCTGAGACTCTCCGCTTGTCAGGTTTCTGCCTCTTGCTGCAAGGCCGAGGAGTGAATGAATTCTACTTATTGTATCCAAGTGTTTCAAACTCTCCTTTCAATTGCTCATATACAGAAGCAGGTACAGCTTCCTTGAAGGAACTGTCAATACCCTTGCGCTTCCATGCCTTTGCAAGACAGTCTGCATTCGGACAAAGGTAAGCACCTCTGCCATTTTTTCTTCCGGTAGCATCCAGTGAATAATTACCCTCCGTGTCTCTGACAACACGAATCAATTCTCTTTTTTCTTTCTTTTCGCCACAACCGATACACTGTCTGGTAGGAACTGTTTTTGCCATTCTAAACCTCTTGTTACTTATTCCTCAGTGGAAGTTTCCTCGTAATACTCGCCGTCTTCCTCATAATACTCCTCGTTATCAAGGTAATCCTCATAACGGAATCCGGGTGCATCCTTAGCCTGAGTCTCTGACTTAATATCAATCTTGTAATTGGTAAGCTTTGCTGCAAGTCTTGCATTCTGACCTTCCTTACCGATTGCAAGTGAAAGCTGATCATCAGGAACTACAACCTTTGCAGTCTTCTCATCGGGATCTGCAAATACAGCGAGTACCATTGCAGGTG
>JAKSRU010000260.1 GCA_024403475.1 Lachnospiraceae bacterium
GAATCACGGCAAGAACAGAGAAGGCCAGAATGACAGAAACACAAATGCTGAAACCAAATGAGAGAATTGACGATCTTCAGCGTAATGGTTTAAAGATTATCCAGAATTCTGAAAAATTTTGTTTTGGAATGGATGCTGTGCTTCTATCGGGCTTTGTGAGTGTTACCAAAGGTAAACAGCTATTGGATTTGGGCACAGGAACAGGCATTTTGCCATTACTGTTGTCTGCGAAGACAGATATAGAGCACCTGACAGGGTTGGAAATTCAGCCGGAAAGCGCCGAGATGGCACAACGTAGCGTTGATATGAATAATCTTGGCGAGAGAATATCTATCGTTACCGGGGATATTAAGTGTGCTGATGAGTTTTTTACACTGTCTTCCATGGATGTGATAACCTGCAACCCTCCATATATGATTGGGCAGCACGGTATTACCAATCCGGACAGTCCCAAGGCAATCGCAAGGCATGAGGTATTGTGTACCTTCGATGATGTTGCAAGAGTAACGGGCAGACTGTTGAAGCCGGGTGGACATTTTTATCTGGTCCACAGACCCTTCAGACTGGTAGAGATAATGACTACACTCACGAAATATCATCTTGAGCCCAAGCGTATGCGTTTGGTGCATCCGTTTGCCGATCGCGAACCCAATATGGTATTGATTGAGGCGGTAAGAGGCGGAAATTCACGCATCACGGTAGAAAAACCGTTGATTTTATTTAGTGAACCGGATGTATATACTGATGAAGTCAAGGAGCTGTACGGATTCTAATCGTACGTAAAGCAACCGAAAGGCATTACTTGAGCAGTTCTTCATATACACAGCAATGAAGATGCTAAATATTAATGACTTCAACTTTAAATAGGTTAATGATTCTTTAGTTGTGGAGATAAAAATGGCAGGAATTTTGTACTTATGTGCCACGCCTATCGGAAATTTGGGAGATATGACACCGCGTGTGGTGGAGACCCTTAAGGAAGTTGATGTGATAGCGGCAGAGGATACCAGAAACAGTATCAAGCTGCTTAATCATTTCGATATTCATACTCCGATGACCAGCTATCATGAATATAATAAAGTAGAAAAAGCAGTGCAGCTGATTGCACAGATGGAGAGTGGCCAGAATGTTGCGCTTATCACCGATGCGGGTACTCCGGCAATCTCTGATCCCGGAGAGGTATTGGTGCGTATGTGCCATGAAAATCACATTACAGTGACTTCTCTTCCCGGATGCGCAGCATGCATTACCGCATTGACACTTTCCGGTCTCCCGACCAGAAGATTTTGCTTTGAGGGCTTTATTCCCTTTGAAAAAAAGGAACGTAATGAGATCCTTGAGGAGCTAAAGACAGAGAGCCGTACAATGATTATTTATGAAGCACCTCACAGACTTATCCGTACTTTAGGTGAGTTGTACGAGGCACTCGGAGACCGCAAAATCACTTTGTGCCGTGAGCTTACCAAGAAGTTTGAAACAATTTTTCCGACAACATTGTCAGAAAGTTTAAAATATTATGAAGAGCATGAGCCCAAGGGTGAGTATGTGCTTGTAGTGGAGGGCTTAAGCCGAGAGGCGAGAAAGGCCGAAGAGATTGCAGCCTGGGAAGAGATGTCTATCCGGGAGCATATGGATTATTACGAAAAGCAGGGCATAGATCATAAAGAGGCTATGAAGAAGGTGGCAGCAGACCGCGGAGTGGGAAAGCGTGAGATCTATGCGGCACTTCTTGAGGATAAAGAATAAAAACGGTCTTGCTCAATAAGGTGGCCGGCCGGAAATAAACAGATTGAGATGCGGAGATAATTATGAGCGTATGTTGTGACACTTGTGTCAATAATGTATATGATGAAGATTACGATGAATATGAGTGTATGGTCAATTTGGATGAAGACGAAATGTATCGATTTTTATCCAGTGAACAAAAGGAATGCCCTTATTATCGCAATGACGATGAGTATGCAGTAGTAAGACACCAGATGTAAAAAACATTATATTCCGCCTGAGCGGAGGAAAGAGGAGAGAAATGTTAGAAGAATTAAAGCAGAAGGTTTATGAGGCAAATATGCTTTTGCCCAAGTACGGACTTGTTACCTTTACATGGGGAAATGTCAGCGGAATCGACCAGGAATCAGGTCTTTTCGTTATCAAGCCCAGTGGAGTAGAGTACGATA
>JAKSRU010000261.1 GCA_024403475.1 Lachnospiraceae bacterium
TATCTCTTTGAGAACTGAGGAGCACGACGAGCTGACTTCAAGCCGTACTTCTTTCTTTCCTTCATACGAGGGTCTCTGGTAAGGAAGCCTTCAGCCTTGAGTGCAGGTCTGTAATCAGCATCTGCCTGGAGAAGTGCTCTTGAAATACCGTGACGGATAGCGCCAGCCTGGCCCATTGTTCCGCCGCCCTTAACGTTAACTACAACATCAAACTTACCTTCGGTCTCAGTGGTGTTAAGAGGCTGACGAACAACCATCTTAAGGGTCTCAAGACCAAAATACTCATCGATGTCTCTCTTGTTGATAGTGATCTTTCCTTTACCGGGCATAAGATATACTCTTGCAACAGAGCTCTTTCTTCTACCGGTTCCATAATATCTTTCAGACTTTGCCATGATTTAAACCTCCTTAGAATGTAAGCTCTTCAGGCTTCTGAGCAACATGAGGATGCTCAGCTCCTGCATAAACGTGAAGCTTTGTGTACATTTCTCTTCCGAGAGGTCCCTTGGGAAGCATTCCCTTTACTGCAAGCTCGATTACTTCAGCAGGGCTGTTAGCAAGCTTCTCTCTAAGGGTCTCTTCCTTCATTCCTCCAACATAGTCAGAGTGATGATAGTAAACCTTCTGATCAAGCTTCTTACCGCTAACCTTAATCTTCTCTGCGTTGATAACAATTACATAATCACCGGTATCAAGGAAAGGAGTGTAGCAAGGCTTGTTCTTTCCTCTTAATACCTTTGCAACCTCTGCAGCCAAACGGCCGAGAGTCTTATTAGTAGCGTCTACTACATACCATTTTCTTTCGATGGTAGCTGCGCTAGGCATATAAGTCTTCATCGTGTTTCCTCCAATAAATTGTAAATCGTATTTAGGATTGCTCCTAATGCAGGAACATTCCTAAGAAGATGTCCCTAAATATAATGACCTGCAATTATGTTGCGGTAAAAACGGATGTCCGGGCCGTAAATACCAATTCCAGGTTGTGTTAACTGTTTTGGAGTTCGGAGCCGAGATTGAACCTACTGTCCACAAACCGCCACACAATTGAGAATTCTACAATAAACGCAAGTCAATGTCAAGGAAAAAACCGTGTATTTTAAAGGTTTCTTCGATGTTTTTTTGTTAATAAATACCAATAAATCAGCTGTCTACAATATTTAGTATTTCATCTTATCATCAATACTAATATAAGCTGTTGCCATATCACAATAATCTGCTGTGAACGGTTATCATAAATCTAAATCATCCATAAAACCGCTTCCGTTCATCTGCTCGCTCTTTACCTTCATCAGGTAACCCTTCATTCCGGTATTATGCTCGCCCATAGATTCTATCAGCCTCGATATATTATCATTATTGATACACTCATAGTCAAGTAGCAAATCAAAGTACTCTCTCTCATCCCCGTGCTCGTCTAAAACCACTCTCCAGGTCACATTATCCATATGCTCCTTAAGATAAGAAGCAAATCGTGCCTTAGCGTTTTCGTCTATTCCTGCCGAATGTAAAAGTCTCAAAAGCAGAATTCTTACCTTGGCCTTTTGCTTCATCAGACAGTAGGTATCAAAATTACTGTCATCACCTACATAATCCTCTTCACCGCACAAAAGCATCTTGGAGAATCCGTCGGAATCATCCTTCATCATAAGCTGAGTAACAGTCGAATCAAAATGCTCAAACCAGTCAACCGTACCGGCGTTGATAACATCAAACAAGTACTGCGCATCAAGCTTACTCACCGCTGCTGCCAGCAGGTAAAACACATCATCATTGTCGCAGGTCTCTTTATTCCTGTCCTCCGAGCGGAGTACAATTTGTTCAAGCATTCCACAATCCTTGAACACACCGCTACCGATTTCTATTTTCTTCTTCGGGAGCACCAGCTCGGCAAGTCGACTGCAGGAAGCAAATGCCCAGTCACCTATTTTAGCCACTGACTGCGGTATTTCAATTCGCGACAAAGTCTTTGCTGACAAAAAAGCTTTCTTGCCTATAGCAACAACAGGACTATCCTCTATTGTCTCCGGCACGATCACTGCAATATCCTTGCCGCGATAATATTCTATTGTAGCTTTGTTCTCGAAAATGCTGTACGCCAGCACACCATTTCCGAC
>JAKSRU010000262.1 GCA_024403475.1 Lachnospiraceae bacterium
TGAAATATTATTAATTCAAATATAGTGTAATAAACCTTAATATTTACGAATCGTCATTGTCCGAATATGGACTTGTTAGATTCTTTCGCAGAGAAGGTCACCCATCTCTGAGCATGAAACCTTTGTGGTTCCTTCTGAATAAATATCAACGGTACGATAGTTATCTTTAAGGACCTGACGAACTGCATTTTCTACTGCATCTGCTTCCTTATCAAGATCAAAGCTGTATCTGAGCATCATTGCTGCACTGAGAATGGTAGCAATAGGATTTGCTATGTTCTGTCCTGCAATATCCGGTGCAGAACCATGGCTAGGCTCATAAAGACCAAACTTTGAATCATTAAGGCTGGCACTTGAAAGCATACCGATAGAACCGGTTACCATACTTGCTTCGTCTGAAAGAATATCACCAAACATGTTCTCTGTAAGGATTACATCGAACTGTGCAGGATTCTTAACAAGCTGCATAGCACAGTTATCAACAAGCATATGCTCTACTTCAACCTCAGGATAATCAGCAGCTACTTCATTTACAATCTTTCTCCAAAGTCTTGATGAATCAAGAACATTAGCCTTATCTACAGAAGTAACCTTCTTGCGTCTCTTCATTGCAATCTCAAATCCCTTGATTGCGATTCTTCTGATCTCGTGCTCATAATATGTAAGTGTATCTACAGCTTTAAGCTCTCCGTTTTCTTCAACAGTACATCTGTCACCGAAATAGAGACCACCTGTAAGCTCACGCATAATAAGCATATCAAAACCTGCAGCACTGATTTCCTCCTTAAGAGGGCAAGCAGCTGCTAATTCCTCGTAAAGATAAGCAGGTCTAAGGTTTGCAAAAAGATTAAGAGCCTTTCTGATCTTAAGAAGTCCTGCCTCGGGTCTCTTCTCAGGGGGGAGCTTGTACCAAGGTGATGTAGATGTGTTTCCACCAATTGATCCCATAAGTACTGCATCAGCAGCCTTTGCGGTAGCAATTGCCTCATCAGTAAGAGGAACACCGTGAACATCAATAGAAGCACCACCCATAAGAATATCGGTATACTTCATTTCGTGACCGAACTTTTTTCCTACAGCATCAAGAACTTTTTTAGCCTGTGCTACGATTTCAGGACCGATTCCATCACCGGGAATACATGTAATATTAAGTACCATTTATCTAATCTCCTTTTTGCAGAAAAAGGGCAGCCATGGCTGCCCTGAATCTTTTCTATATTATGCCTCTGTACTTGATTCAGATTTCTCAACCTTGCTGATAGCTGACTTATCCATGGGGATACGGCAGTTACGGTTGTTTCCAAACTCTACAATTACTGTATCATCAGTAATATCGATGATAATTCCATAGAAACCGGAAGTGGTAAGAACGCAATCACCAACTCCCATATTACTAAGCATTTCCTTGACTCTCTTCTGTTCCTTCTTCTGAGGTCTCATGAAGAAAAACCACATTGCAAAAATAATAACACCGTAAATAGCTACCATTGAAATGATGCTAAACCATCCGGCTCCTGAAGACGCTTCACCTTCTGCACCAGCCGCAGCTGTTTCGGTCAAAAGTACTAAATAATTCATTGTAAGCCTCCTAATGCTATGATAAAAAAGTATAACGAATTTATATTACACAATAAAACCTATATGGGCAAGTGTTTATATTATCTTTTTATTCTTCACCGGCCGCAAAACTATCCAGCATACTCTTTTTATATGCGGCAAATCTTCCCTCATCTAATGCATTTCTGATTTCTGCCATCATATTATTATAGAAATAAAGATTATGAAGAACGCAAAGTCTCATTCCAAGCATTTCATCAGCACAGAGAAGGTGTCTGATATAAGCTCGTGAATATCTTGAACATGCTGGACATTTACACTCTTCTGATATCGGTCTCATGTCATTCTTATACTTAGCATTTTTCATGTTAAGCTTACCATGATTGGTATATACATGGCCGTGTCTTCCGTTGCGTGAAGGATATACACAATCGAAGAAATCAATGCCTCGTTCAACACCTTCCAAAATATTTGCAGGTGTTCCTACTCCCATAAGATAAGTAGGTTTGTTCTGAGGAAGATACGGTA
>JAKSRU010000263.1 GCA_024403475.1 Lachnospiraceae bacterium
TACAAAATAATTATCAAGTGCTTTACCACTAATTCTATTTACAACCAGCTTATTTCTATTCTCTGAATAAATTCGTTTCCAATTCTCGATTTGTTCTGATGTGACTTCTGTTGTAATCATAATCTTTCCTCTCCACTAAAAATAGGGATTTTCCAACTCATTTAAAGTCTTCATTATCGCAGTTAGCAAGCACAAAAAATTCAGTTAAAAACTGCTTTGCTTACTTCAGATTAATTAATACTAATCCTGCCAGGCAAACAACAATTCCAGCTACTTTATTCCACGTAATTGCTTCCTTATAAAGCATATAACCAACGAAGATTAATATAACTGCGAGAACAGCGGCTTGAACTATCTGAGCAACACTTACAGCCCATCCGGCTTTATAAGCATAGATATTTCCAACCTCTAATCCAACAATGACAAAGCCTAAAACAAATGGTGCCCAGTTAGTATTCTGATATTCCTGAATGAGATTTCCGCCTTTGCTTAAAACGAAATACAAAATCAGTGACGCAATTGCACCAATCATATAAGTTATCGTTAATGAAGCAAACGGATTCATTTTATCCGGAACTTCCTTTGCGCAAACCTGATAAACCGTATTTGATAACACTACAAGAACCAATGGCCAAATATAACTGAACATATTAGTTCCTCCTGAATTAAGTATTTGGCCTGTTGTGCGGTAGGATCCCAGCCGCTCGATTACTATCGAATTAATTTGCAAATCAGAAAATTGCTTGCTCGATTAATTGCTTCTTATAGGACTATTATTTGTACTTCTTATCTCTTTTAACGATTTCACAATCCCAGCAATATACACCTGGGAAAACTTCCAGTCCGGGCTTGGTGTAGAATCCAGCAGTTGTATAGTCACTGCAATCATCATGGCACAGCTGAATCACACGAAGTCCAATGCGTTCCTCTTCATCGGCTTTGTAAATCATTACCATATGAAGCTCGTAATCTACACCATCAACATTAAAAGAAAAATCCGGCTTGTAGCAATAATAGGATGTGTCATTTCTTGAATGATGCTTGTATTCACGAACCGTTAAGCCTTTATAACCATCATGGTCGCCATCCCAGTCAGGGAAAGTCGCAATTAATTCCTCGATGCTATCCTCAAGCTCATCCATCTTGTACTTCTTTTTAATCTCATCTAATGCTTCCTCAGAGAACATATCGATAATCGCATCAACATCCTCATCCTCGATAGCATCTAAGAGGATATCCAGCTGCTTATCAATTATGTCCATTTCATTTTTGCCTGGCAAATGATGAGATTTTGACGCACTACAGCCTGCCACGTTCAACATAAGGCTCAGTGTTAACACTATAGGCATCGATATTTTAAGTAGTCTGTTCATAAAGAAGCTCCTCGCTGATAAGATGATATGCCTTATTGTCACTTTTACAATAGGAATGTACCTTCTGAAATAACAGGAGCAATTTTATCATAATCTTCTCATCTAAAAGGAGTTTCAAGAGCATTCACATAATCACAGTATTGACCGGTATACTGATTCTCGTAATATGTGCATTTAAGCGTCTCATTCATACTAACTCTTTCATTCGTGCAAACTCATACAATTATTACTTTCATCTTCCCTGCTTCTTAACACTTCATCCCAGTGCTCTATCACTTTTTTCGCAATAGACGGATCATACATAACTCCTATATTTTTCTCGATTTGATCCTTGCAAACATTCGTGTCCATTCCTTTTCGATATGGTCTGTCTGAAATCATGGCATCTATAGAGTCTGCAATTGCAATAATTCTTGCACCAAGCGGGATATCTTCCCCCTTTAAGCCATCAGGATATCCTTTACCGTCATATCTTTCATGGTGTGACCTTACAACATCTGCAACTACTTCAAAGGACTTTGCATTCATCAAAATGTTATATCCCTGCTCTGAGTGGGATTTCATAATTTTCCACTCTTCATCATTG
>JAKSRU010000264.1 GCA_024403475.1 Lachnospiraceae bacterium
TTAATAAAACGACATGTCTAGGCTTTGTAACCAATATAATATTAATCTTCTCTTTCAATTTCTTGTACATACTTAATTCCAATCTTTTTTTCTATATCTATATATTTGCTTTAATAAAATCCTCTATCTCAGGATCTTTATAACCAGCAATTTCTTCTAGAATCATCTCTTCTGTTATGCCAGTAAGGCTCCTTGCATAAGCCATACCATCTGTATCATCAAGTACGCTATAGCTACTGTCTATACCAAGCTCATGCATTATCGAAAATAATCTGTCTGCAATATCTTTTTCCACAAGCTTCATATCTAGAAGCTTATTTAAAAAGTCATATGCATTTAATGGCTTGTCTGGCTTGGTATATGGAGAGCATTCATAATCAATGACTGTCTCTAATAAATCCTCGTAACATTTTTCCGCCTTACACTCAAGGTGATGTGGACGGATAAGCACGTGGTGCTCCTGAGATATTCTCTGATCCAGAGACATATACATTAGTAGCTTATCCACATCATGGGTCTTTGCTCTCTCTAGTATGCTACCTAGTAGCGCTTCATCCTTTATTAACTTTTTTGCGATATATACAAACATTCTTCTATGCTTGTATGTGTATATACACCAGTCTAGATTTTTCATATTTTTATACCGGAGTTCCTACTTCTATAAGATTGCCATCTGGGTCATAGAACCTGACTACGCTCTGACCCCAGCTATGAGTCATGAGTTTATTAACATACTCTATCTGAAATGAAGATGACTCCAGCTTCTCTACGAATTTATCTATATTAGCTTCTTCAAAATAAAGCTCGCTCATATTATTCCTAGGAGTACATTCCCTGCTAATAAACTTTTCAAAGATTTTACGCTCCTGTAATACAAGGCCTTCCGTCATGATAACATTACCATCAAAATCACGGATAACCTGTAATCCAAACAGCTCTTTATAAAACGCCACTGATTTATTTATATCTTCTACTACGATAAGAGTATTTTTAAGTCTCATTTTGCCCTCTTTCTTTGCCACACATTGTTTATAATACCACACTTTCTATGGGGACGGGGTTATTGTCACGAAGATGTGTACTTTGGCTTTTCTATTTCTCTCTTGACGCAAGGGGATATATCCCCTATTATTATCTTGAAGGAGAATGAAGATATACATGCAATTACACAGGACTTTGATGCACCATTTTTAATTGCTACAGGTGAACTTTTAGATGGATATTTCCCAATAAAAGCACAAGCATTGGTCAAAGAATTTGTTTTAAAATATCAAAAAGAATTGGAGGAAATGTGGGAGACTGAAAAATATATAAAACTCCCTCCTATAGATTAGTATGTTTCACAGAGCAATTGACCTACAATTTCAAGATGGAACCATAATCGAAGTAACCTTTCTGAATGGAGAGGTTAAAAGCTATGATATGTCGAATCTATTTATCAAATATCCTCAACTAATGGCTCTTCAGAATCGTGATTTATTTTTATCAGGTAAATTAATGGGTTCATATGGTATTGTTTGGAATGATGAATTAGATATTGAAACAGAGACCATTTACGAAGAGGGTAAGATAATAAGAATAGACGAAGTTCCTGCTGGATACTTAGTTGGAGAAGCTGTTTGTGCGGCTAGAGCAAGAGCTGGAATGTCACAAATGGAACTGGCAAAAGCAACAGGTATAGATCAATCAGATATTTCAAAGATAGAAAGAGGAGTAGCCAATCCATCAGTTAGTACATTAAATCGTATCGCCAAAGCGTTAGGCGCCAATCTTTCTATTTCAATAGCATAATCATTAAAACAAAAAAGCACTTCTGATGTTTAACATCGAAGTGCTTTTACAATTTATGCATTATCTAT
>JAKSRU010000265.1 GCA_024403475.1 Lachnospiraceae bacterium
AAAAAGATGCTCCGAAGGCGCATTAGCCCATTCGGAACATCTTTGTTCAAGTTTACCTTATGTGGTTGGGATGATTAACATCCGCAACTGATGTTACTAAAATAATACTATCTTTTTGAAAATGCAATAGATTTTTTTGATTTTCATGCAAAATTGTATAATTGTATACAATTACATTCTGCATAGATATCATTTTACTGTAAAATGTACAAAAATGCCGACTGCAGGATTTATCCGTACAGTCAGCACCATTATTACAATTTTATGCACTTACACCTCGAACAACAGGTCCGCATATGTGGGAACAGGCCATGCCTTCTTATCCACCATAGTCTCCAAAGTATCAACAGGCTTTCTGAGGTTATCCATCGCAACCTTTACCTCGTCCTTGAATGCATATGCCTTTTCCTTACCATTTTTGATAAGCTTAGCCTTAGCAACCGCCGCCTCAAGTGCTTCAAGTGCAGCATTTGCTTTTGCCAGCTCAGCACTGATATTGCTCAAAATCTTTGTCTGAACAGAAGAATCCATACCGATTTCGTTGAGTGCCTTAACAGACTTAGCAAGCTCTCCGGTATAGCTCATAACTGCAGGCAGATAAAGCTTTCTAGTCATATCAATCATTGTAAGTGCTTCAATGTTGATAGACTTAGAGTAGATTTCATAAGTAATTTCTTCTCTTGACTGAAGCTCAGTTCTTGAATAGATGCCAAACTTCTCAAAGAGTGCAACAGATTTTTCTGTAGTAAGCGCTGAAGAAGCATCAATCATAGACTTGATATTGGGAAGTCCGCGTCTTGCAGCCTCTTCAACCCACCCCTGAGAATAACCGTCACCGTTGAAAATAATTCTCTGGTGTTCAGTCATATATCTCTTAATCATGTCATGGATAGCCATCTCAAGATTATCAGCCTTCTCAAGCTCGTCAGCTGCCTCACAGAATGCTTCTGCAACGATAGCATTAAGAGTAGTATTAGGGCTTGCGATTGAGTCACTTGATCCGACACTTCTGAACTCGAACTTATTGCCTGTAAAAGCAAAAGGGGAAGTTCTGTTTCTGTCGGTAGCATCCTTCTCAATATCGGTAAGAGTAGATACACCAGTCAAAAGCTTCTCACCCTGAATAGAGTGATCTGCACATCCGGTCTCAACAAGCTGCTTAACAACATCATCAAGCTGATCTCCGAGGAAAATAGAAATAATTGCCGGAGGTGCCTCATCTGCGCCGAGACGATGATCGTTTCCAACGTCTGCAGCACTCTGACGAAGCAAATCTGCATGAGTATCAACAGCCTTCATAATGCATGCAAGCACAAGAAGGAACTGAATATTTTCATTGGGGGTATTACCGGGGTCAAGCAGGTTCATACCGGTATCAGTAGAAAGTGACCAGTTGTCATGCTTACCCGAACCGTTAACGCCTGCAAAAGGCTTCTCGTGAAGAAGGCAGGTAAGTCCGTGACGGCCTGCAACTTTCTTCATAATCTCCATAATAAGCTGGTTGTGATCTACAGCAATGTTTGCAGTCTCGTATATAGGAGCAAGTTCATGCTGAGCGGGAGCAACCTCATTGTGCTGTGTCTTAGCAGTAACGCCAAGCTTCCAAAGCTCAATGTTAATATCCTTCATATAGCTTCCGATTCTCTCACGAATAGCTCCGAAGTAATGGTCATCCATCTCCTGTCCCTTAGGTGCCGGTGCTCCAAAAAGAGTACGTCCCGCAAAAATCAGATCAGGTCTTTTAAGATATTTTTCACGATCTACAATGAAGTATTCCTGCTCAGGTCCTACAGAAGCGATTACTCTCTTTGCATCAGTATTTCCGAACAGACGAAGAATTCTGAG
>JAKSRU010000266.1 GCA_024403475.1 Lachnospiraceae bacterium
TCTGCTCTACTAATGCTTTTCTCTGCTTCTTCTCTGTATCAGAAAGTACTGTTCCTTCTATGCTTCCAGCATCAGCTGATAAAATTTCCTTGTCTGTTATGCCGTAATGTAAAGCCTTCTGGGAAACACGTGAGATTAATTCTCTACGTGCCCAGACTGCAAACCTCTTTATCGCGTTTTTATCCATAGTAATTTCTCCCAATATACTTCTAGACTAATCATTTTTTCTCGCAACAACATACTTCTGATTTGAACTATTAGGCTTATCAGGTTCTGTCATAACTAATTTCTCCGCCTCAATTAATGGAATAATATATTTGTCCCTGGCATTTTTTCTATCCTTAAGTTTTATATATTCCATTATCTCCTTCAAAGACCTTGGAACCACACAAAACTTAAGTATTGCCTTTATTCTTTCTTCTTTATCCTCAACTTGTGGGGTTACTTGTGGGGTTGCTTGTGGGGTTACTTGTGGGGTCTTGCCCTCATGTGCTTTGTTATATATAGTCGCCCTCAAAATAAAAGCTTCTTGCTTATATTCTGGCAATAGGAAACCATCCTCTTCGAGCTCATTGTACATTCGATCAACACCCTCGCCAAATTCTTTTACGAACTTATATGCTTTCAAATATTCAGCGATCTTAGGATTTCGTGAGAAATGAGTATTCCGAATATTATCCGGTCTTACAATCCCCGGTAATCTTCCAGGACTCTCTACAGTCAAATGATCATCGAACATCTTTATCTGTATCTCTGTACCAGTAATATTATAGGCACGATGAGTAACTGCATTTACAATTATCTCTTGCCTTACAAACTTCGGATACTCTTCTTCTGTAACAAACAATCCATCACGACCAAGGTATGTTTTTTCCTTTATCTGAGAGTCCAGATAAGAAATACTTTTGTTAATTACATCCAAAATTGTTCCTTCAAAGATAACATCCTTAATTACATTCATACTGGCACCAACTTTTTCATCAGTCCCTTCATACCTGATAAATCGCACTCTTGCTCGTGGAAAGAATCTTTGTGGATTTTTTCCAAACAAGAGAATAGCTGCCGTGCTTATTCGTTCTTTATCTCCGACCACAGTAATAAAATTTTTATTCTCTTTCAAATAAGTAATAGGTGATTTACTATATCCAATGAGGCTTGTATACTCTTTAACTTTTTCTAAGTCGATATCTTCAACCATCGCATCAGGAACAGGTTTGTCTTCAAAAGATCTCTCTCCTTTATCATATGCAAGCTGTACACGTTCATCAAATGACATCTTCTTCGACTTATCACCTACTCTGAAATATGCCTCATCTGATGTATTCACATGGACATCCATACTAGCTTCAATGTGCAGATAAAGAATGTGATTGGGTCTACCATTCATATCTGAACATGGTATTTTGTCATATGTCACTCTCACAGAAGGATTGCAAAACTCTATCGGCGCCAAAAGAATACCATTAAGTTTTTCAGTATTATAATCAATCCCCTCAATCTGTTTTTTTGTATCAGTTATTCCAATGGCTATGTCTCCGCCATCAGCATTAGCAAATGCAATAATTGTGTTTGCTAACTTTACAGGAGAGATTTCAATACTTTTTCTGTCAAAAGTTTGTCCTTCTTCTCTTTCCAATATTTCACTGATGGTCATATTCAAATCTCTCCTTCCCTTGAAATTTTATACTGTTCTTTATTTAATCTTCGCAAGTACATCAGCAAATTTTTCGTAATTTACCTTTACACCATCATCAAGATCAATACCAATCATCTGATCTGCCAAGTGATGTATCTTTTCTTC
>JAKSRU010000267.1 GCA_024403475.1 Lachnospiraceae bacterium
TTCATACCAAGCTGCTTCAGCTCTGTCTCAGCCTCTGCCTGCTTCTTAGCAAGCTTCTCAACCTCTTCTCTCGCATCATCCAGCTTAAGATGAGTATAGGTGTTGAGAGTGACGCTGATATCCGAATGACCCATCAGATACTGAAGCACCTTAGGATTCATTCCGGACTTTGCCATATTAGAGCAGTACGTGTGTCTGCATACATGAGGTGTGATCTTCGGAAGCTGAATGCGATAAATGCTGTTATACTTATCAACTGCGTGCTGGAAGTACTTCTCCCAGTGCATCGCCACCATTGGCTTACCGTCCTTGTCAAAGCAAAGGAAGCCTGAGTAGCCATCAATCATCGGCTCCACCTTAAGCTTAGGTCTTGCCTTGATGATATTCTGAAAGCATTCATACACATCGTCCTGCATCGGAATCACTCTGGTACCGGCGTAGGTTTTCGTAGTGTCGATATAAACCAACGTCCCGGTCTTCTGAAGCTGATGGTCAATATTGATGGTTCTGTTCTCCATGTCCAGATCCTTCAGCGTCAAACCTGTAAACTCCGAAATACGCATCCCTGTCTTAAACAGAATGTACATACCGTCATAATACTTGCAGTAGTGCGCATCGTTTTTAATAAATTCGAGGAAAGTTCTTTCCTGTTTCCTTGTAATGGCCTCACGAGTAACTGCGTCATTTACCAGTACAGTAGCAAGCTGAAATCCAAAAGGATTCTTCCTTAATATATCGTCATCAACTGCCATCTGAAATGCAGGTCTCACAACACCTCTGATAGAATGAATTGCTGAGAAACTCTTTTTATCCTCCTGCTGCAGTTTGATGAGCCATTCCTTCGCATCGGATAATCTGACCTTGTCGATTCTCCTTGCCCCAAAAGGCTCCTTCTCCAGCAGATTGATTACAGTTCCGTAACCTGCTCTGGTTGTATGCTTAACTCCGGTCTTAGTTGCTATATACTTCTTCACAAGCTGAAGAACCGTTAAGCCGCCGCCATCAGGAACAATCATATCATCCAAATCCTTGTTGATTGCCTTCTCCTGATCTCTTAAAGGCGCATTATCTTTTTTGCCGGCTGGAATACTATCAGTAGCCACCAATCTCCAACTGTAAACTGTTTTACGCTTACCGTTTCCATCAATGTATCTATACTTATAGCGTCCATCCGCTTCCTGGCTCTCTCCTGTGCGAAGAATGCGATTTTTACTATCGCGTCTCTTTTCGCTCATTGAACATCGTCTCCTTTCGATTGAGGGAGCCATGCTTGAATATTTATCTAACATAGTCCATAGTATGTATCCGACTATGTATCAATATACTATCACATACACGGCTCATTTTCCACAAGAAAATTGAAAAATTTTTATGAACTCAGATTACATTCATCTGGCTGTCCATGTATTTTTCAAACTGCTCACGCTTGATCAGTGCTCTGTTTCCGTTCCAGAGGACAAAATCCTCATCAGAATGCTCCTGAACAAACATCTTCAGCTTCTTGTAACCTATCCCGAAATACTCCGATGCTTCATTCAGCGTTAATGTGTACTTCTGCCACCAAGGCAACTCTTTTTTCTCGATACCGTTCATCTCAGGCACCTCCCTTCTATCTTCCTAAGCGCCTTTTGACGAGATAATTCCGGTAAAAGCCGAAAAAAGACAAAATAATATTCTCTCAATCTGCAAACACTATAAAAACCACCTTCACTTTCGCTTAAAAATCATGTATTCTGTTTTTATATCCCATTTTCAGTAATTATTTTCCCTAAATCAAA
>JAKSRU010000268.1 GCA_024403475.1 Lachnospiraceae bacterium
CAAGTACTTTTTTGAATCTTTTTATTCTAATTTATATCACTATTTTATCACGACAAATAAGGTCAGTTAATCTTATATTCCTGACCTTAGCATCTTGTTTATATTTACTGTGTACTATGCCATTTCTGCTTCGTTTAATACTTTTGATACTCTAGAATGATATATTCTAAGAAATTTATTATAAGCTGCAAACATTGCAACTCTATAAGGCTTTCCCTCGGCTCTCTTTTTTATAAAATATTCACATACTGGATCTCCTTTATAGGTATTCTTATGCTTGTTTATTACATCCAGTAATTCATATCCTATTTTTCTAAGTATCTTTGATCCTCTTTTGGACATATGTCGCTCTGTTCCTGTAAATCTACCAGATTGATATGGAGGAGCATCTATTCCAGCATATGCTATTAATGCCTTCGCGCTATGAAATCTTCTTGGATCTCCAATTTCTGCAATTATGCGAGGCCCCAGGGATTGCCCCATTCCTTTCATAGACATCACAGTTTCATACTCAGGCATCTGCTTGGCTAATTCCGTCATTCGCGTTAAAATAGTATATAAAGAGGCGTCGACCTCTTTAAGTACCTCTACATTCTTCCGGACTATAAGCTTGGTATTTTCGGAAAAATCAAGAGTTGGGATGCACTCTTTTGCGATTGAATAAAGCTGGCGGGCTTCTTCTTCGTTAAAGCGGTATCCCTTTTTCTTTGTCCAGTTTTCATAGCGTTCTACAAATTTCTTCTCGGAATACTTAACTATACAATCTCTATGATAGAAATCATATACAAAATCCGCTTGCTTATCCGTGCCGGTAACTCGCGAATAATCATCTAAAATCCCATATATTCCCGGCAAAGATAAATCCAATATATTTGCTAATGCTATACTTCTGTTTTGTCTTGTTTTCATGAAACAAAGGTACTGTGAACCCAAAAGCTTTAGTTCTCTTCTAAGATTTTCTATATTGTCTCTGTTATCACTTCTAAACCAGAAATCTATGCCATACTGAGCAATAACAATAGCATCAATCTTATCAGTCTTAGGATTCCTTATACCTTGACATCGATACCTCTTCATTTCCAAGGGATTAACTACAAACACTTGAAACCCATTGAGTTTAAGGTAATGATGAATAGGTAGATGATAATTGCCTGTTGCTTCCATGATGATATGAATCTCATCATCATAAGTCTTTAGCTGTTCAACAAGTACATTTAGACTGCTTTGGACATGATTGTATTCTCGTGGTGACATTAATACTTCGCCATACGGTTTTAGGATACAGACTGTGCTTTTTCCCTTTGATACATCAATTCCTACACTTATCATAGACACCTCCTATAAATGAATTATTAAATGGCTCCCATCCACACTTATTACGACTCATTTTCGTTGGTGACACGTAATCCTGATATACCAGGTCACAACCTGCTTAAACGAATATTTATAATAAGGGGCTGGCTAACTGTTTTTATAACGTGATCACTTCTATGTCACAATATCCTTGACGTTAGACCATTTCCCTTATTATATAAAAATAAGCGCAGATGATTTAATCATCTACGCTTTATATAGTACGAAAT
>JAKSRU010000269.1 GCA_024403475.1 Lachnospiraceae bacterium
TCTTTAATAATATCTTCTTTAATCACAAATTCAGTTTCTCAATCTCTGCGAGAATCTCGGTATTCTTCTCAGTCATAAGCATCTCCGAGCTGTACTTATTGTAATCCTCGCTTCCAAAATCAGTGAGGAATCTGGTTCCAATCTCACTTACCGTCATCTCTGTCAAAAGGATAAGCATCTCATTGCCCTGCGAATATGCCTTGTCGGTAAATTCAAATGCAAAATGAATATGCTTTTGACATTCCTCGATTGCTTTCTGAAGGTTGGCTTTTTGCACCATAAAGCAGCCTCTGATTACTTCGAAGGCTGTTGTATTGCTTACACTTCCATCGAGGCGCACATCCTCTACCGACCCAATGCACTCGCTCAGGAAAGCTACCGTGAGTTTGGTAAGCTTGCGCTCATCATCAGATAACGCCCCTGCTGCCTTGAGCTGTTCGGTCTTTTTTACTCTTGCCGAAAGCATTGAACTCAGAATATCTATAGCATCTCTGTCCGCAGTCTTAATAGTCTTAAGTGCAGGCAAAATACTCTTAAGCATTTCACCTCTTCTGCAAACCTCACGCATTTCATTCTCTATGTTGGTAACCAGAATACCCATAAGTGATATGCGCTCGTCAAAAGCTGCAGCTCCGGCCTTGGCAACGGTCTCCTCAGAGTAGATACCGTCTACAATTTCCCATGCCTTGTAATCATTCTTATATTTATTAAACAAATCATAATAAGCAGTAAATTCTCTTACAACACGCTCGCTTCTAAGATACTGGTTGACCAGCTCCTCTGATACCTTGAGGTTGTCTGCCTCGTAAAGGATTAGAATCTGAGACAAATCCTCCCAGCCTCTGGCAGTCACATAGCTCTTGCCGGCGGCAGTGGTCTCCATAATATAGAAGTCCTGTTTATTGAGCTCCAGATAACTCTGAATAGCACCGTGAATGTTTCTCTCATGGGCATATGACTTCCATGCCTCATAGTCTGCATCAACATCCAAAATCTTTAGACGATCAAGCGTAACCACATCAAATTCTCTTACAGACTTATTGTATTCAGGCGGATTACCTGCCGTCACAATTACCCAGCCCTCAGGGACCTGATGGCGACCGAAAACCTTGTACTGTAAAAACTGAAGCATTGAAGGCGCCAGAGTCTCTGATACACAGTTAATCTCATCAAGGAAAAGAATACCCTCCTTGATTCCGCTCTTTTCTATGGTTTCGTATACTGAAGCAATTATTTCACTCATTGTATATTCCGAAACTGCATAGTCCTCTCCGCCATAATTTTTGTGCTCAATAAAGGGAAGTCCCAAAGCCGATTGACGGGTATGATGTGTCATCGAATATGCTACCAGGGCTATTCCAAGCTCCTGCGCAATCTGCTCCATAATAGCAGTCTTACCGATACCGGGTGCTCCCAGCAAAAATATAGGACGCTGACGAACCACGGGAATATAATATTCATCATATTCATCCTTCTTAAGGTAAAGTCGAACGGTGTCTTTAATATAGTTTTTTGCTTCCTTAATATTCATTAACTATATACTCCATTATTTCATCATAGCCTTAGC
>JAKSRU010000027.1 GCA_024403475.1 Lachnospiraceae bacterium
CTAGATATACTGAAGCAAGGTGTTCTGTACGAGCTTTCCGGTTGCGGTAAGAGCTGCTTCATAGGTAAGCTCTGCACTGCTGAGCTGGATTGCTACTTCTGTAATATCGATATCTTCGTTTTCACTCTTAAGTGTTTCAAAGGTAGTCTTCTGATTCTGCATACGCTGCTCGATAAGCTCAAGCTTGCTTGATCTGGTACCTACTCCTGTGATTGCAAGTGAGGTTGCATCCAAATGACCCTGAAGAGCGGTAATACCTCTCTCAAATCTCTTCTGGCAGGTATCCTTTGCATAGGAAAGTGCCTTGTCAGCAGCAGTAAGCTGGTTATTGAGAATTTCCAAATCAGCCGGATCTGTGGTTGAAGCGATTTTACTCTCAATGCTGGTCTTTAAGTCCTCAAGATTTACTACATTCTGAAGAGCTGCTACCAGGTCATCAATCTCACGTCTGATGCCGAGATTGTAGGATTCATCAGCGGTTGAATTTACCTTGATGGTCTGATTAAAACCTACATCATATTCAATAGACTGCTTCTCTACAATTCCCTCGAGATAATCCTGATTGTAGTCGATTACCTTGTCAGCAGTAGCGGTATTATTGCCGTCCGAATCAACTACCCAGGTGGTAGCAGTACATGCATAATAATGTTCCGGTCTCAAATCCTCAGCCTTGAACTGAGTCTTATCATAGGTGATTCTGACCTCAGCCTCGTTTACAAGTGAGGTGGTCGGATCATCCTTGGTGTTCATCAAGGTGTCATAGGTATCCTTGCCGATGAGGAGCTCACCGGTATCCTGAAGAAGGATAACCTCGCCCGGATTCTGAGATACGTAAGTATACGGATCGGGAGCATAGGTAGTGGTATCGGTGGATAATGCTACTCCTGTGGCATTGATAGCCTGCATTGTACCTGTGGCATCATAATACTCAATCTTGGGAAGTGCACCATCAAGCTCATTATATGCAAGTCTGATTCTGTATACATCAGCGGTATGAATCTGAGTTTCATCCACTGCAGCAACTGCACCGGTGGTGTAGTTGGAATTGGTCCAGCCTGAAAGGTCGCCCATATTTACATGAGTAACAGAATCGATAGCATCTCTGCTTAACTGCTCGGTAATGCTGTAGGTGGTATCGGTAGACTTGCTCTGGAAGCTGAGTGCGGTATCGGTACGATATCCGGTAAATACATATCTTCCTGCAAAGCTCGCATCTCCGGTTGCATATACTTCATCAGACAATGCCTGGAGCTGCTCTACGATAATTTTTCTGTCCGAGCTGGTAAGGTCTCCGTTTGAGCCCTTGGTTACCTGTTCAATCATGTTGGTAACAATTGAAGCGGTATTTTTGAGAGCATCCTCTGTAATCTGCATCCAGCTTCTGGCATCAGGAATATTTTTGCTGTAGTACTGAGAAACCTCAGTAACATTACTTCTGAGTCTGAGCGCACGAATTGCTACTACCGGATCGTCTGAAGCACGATTAATCTTTTTCTGAGTAGACATCTGTGTGGTCAGATTATCCTGCATTTCCTTGTTGCCGTTAATATTAGTGAGCGCATTGCGCTGCATAATTTTATTGGTAATTCTCATAACTGTAACCCCGCATTTTACGTCCAACCTCTGTTACTGCCCTCCGTGGCTATCGTTGGACTGCAGGTTCCATCCCGCAATGCTAACTGTTTTTCACATATTTTATTTCGGTTACTGCAGGTGATTTCTTTAGGTTTTTGAAGACTATTTTTTAGGTGATTTGGCAGTATGGAACCAATTGTCCTGTAGCTCTGACTATCCCGTAACGCAATTACAGCCGATGCAAAAGCACCGGCTGTCAGCTAAAATATGTAATTTACGCGCTCCTAAAGCTTCTGACAGAATCGACGTCACTTCGAACTTATTCCTTATACACCCATTTCGGAATCGATTTTTCCTTATACACCTGTCTCACGAATCAGTCTGTCATAGATTTCAGAGAAGGTCTGAATCATCTTGGCTGCCAGGTTGTAAGCATTTTGATACTTTACAAGATTGAGAGCTTCCTCATCCTCGTCTACGCCTGAAATAGACATTCTCTTGGTATCGATAGAGGCGTTGATATTGGAGTAGCTGTTCTTGAAGGTATCTGCGCTTGCCGCATTCAATGCAACATCTGAAAGCACGGACTGAAGGAACTCGTTGGCAGAGGAACCTCTGAAAGCGAGGTACTCTCTGTTAACAGCGGTCTGAAGGAGGTCCTGAAGTAAATCATTGCTCTCCACACCATCCTCAATCTTGTACTTGTTTGCCATGAGTGAAGGATCATTTGACATTGCTGTCACAATTGAGAAATTACCTGCAGTAAGTCTGTAGTAGCTGTCATCCGCAACATTTACGGTATAACCCACAGGGTTGCCATCAGTATCTACTGCATATTTTCCGTATTCGGTAGTGAAGAGGAACTGTGAGTTCTCTCCTGCTGCCGCATCGTAGGTCACATTTTCACCGGTGAAAAGTGTGGTGTTCATAGCACCGCCGTTACCCTTTTTAAGGATATCATTATAAGCAGCTGCAAAGTTACGAACCCACTCGTTCATCTGGTTCATATAATAGGGAATACCCTGGTAATCTACATTGGCACCGATTGAAGCCTTCTTGCCTTCTCTATCGTTGGTGATATGGCTGGTGTTGCCATTACCTACTGCTGAGAGAACAAAAGTAGTGCTGTAGGTATCGGTAGCTTCATCATAGGTAAAATCCCATGAATCAAACTTGTATTCCTTGTTTCCGATATTGATGATACCGCCCTGATCCGAGAGGTTACTCTTGTTGAGGTCTGTCAGCCAGGCTGCGGTTACATTAACGGTTACTGTATCGTGCTTAACTCCGGCAGCATCGGTAAAGCCATCAATTTTGGTTCCGCCGGTAGCTACAGTTCCCTCGAAGCCTTCACCGTTATTACCATCGCGAAGCTCGATAAGTCCTCTGAGCTTACCACCCATAGAAGCATTGTAGAGATTGAACTCCTGGCCGTGGATTTTTACATATTCATTCCAGGGGGTCTTCTCATCATTTGCAAGGTCGGGATTGTTGGTAACATCAGCCTTGTACGAATTGTACATAGATGAAGGTACCCAGTAAATATCATAGAGACCGTCGATATCGGTCTGATTAATCTTTTCTGTATTGCCTCTTGCGACAACCTCGAGAGTATTGTACTCACTGTCATCTACAAGGAGCTGACCGCCTGCTGCCTTTACGATAAATCTGTTGGCACCGGTCTCTCTGGTAGGATTGTTGGTATCGGTTACAGGAGTCTCAATAGTCTGAATATCAACAATCTGTGAGAGCTCATCAAGAAGCTTGGTTCTCTGGTCGCGAAGCTCGTTTGCCTGCTGACCTGCCAGCTCGATGGTGTTAATCTGCTTGTTGAGTGAAGCGATAGAGCTTGCGATGGAATTAATCTGGTCCACCTGAAGCTTAATCTCTGAGTTGATATCCTTCTGCATCTTCTGAAGGTTACCGTACAGACCGTTAAAATAGTCTGTAAGCTGACCTGCATAGCCTACGAACTGAGACTTAAGTGAGGTGTCTGCAGGATTTTTCAAAAGCTCCTGAAGTCCGGTGATTGCGAACTGGTCAAAAATCTTGGTGAATCCGGCATCATCGCCTTTTTCATAGAAATAACCCTCCAGCTCCTTCATGTAGTAGGACTTCATATCATACTCACCTACATTGGCGCTGTTGTTCCAATACTTGGTATCATAGAATTCGTCGCGTACACGCTCGATAGCAAGTGTTTCTACACCGGCACCGGCGCATCCGTAGGTAGCGAAGGTTCTGATAGCGTTGGCTGCCTGAGATACTACCTCCTGACGGCTGTAGCCCTTGGTCTGAACGTTAGAAATATTATTTGCGGTTGTATTGAGAGAGGCATTGCTGTTGAGCAATCCTGAATATGCGATATTCAATCCGAAAAAGGTTGATGACATATTTTAGCCCTCCTTTACATTAATACTAGCTGAGCGAATTCAAAAGCTGAGCGAGCATGTCGTTTACTACATTTATAAAACGGCTCGACGCATTGTATGCGTTCTGGAACTTAATCATATTTGAAAGCTCTTCGTCTGAAGATACCGCATGTACCTGGTCTCTTGCACTCTGAGCTGCCTCAACGGTGGTCTCCTGGTTACGATGAATGGTGTCGTATACATATGCTGAGTTAGCAACCTGTGATACAAGGTCATCGTAGTAGTTAAGAAGACTTACTCTCTTGAGAACATTAGGATTCAAAGCATATTTTTCATCAGTGAATACTGCCTTGAGCTTGTCCATGGTTACGAGGTCTTCCGAACCATCCTCCAGTCTGAAGCCCAAGCTTGCAGGTGACTGCATCAGCTCCTGATTTATCTGGCTGTTGGCGAGTGTATATCGTGAGTAAAGCTCGTCATCAAGCTCTTCATTGTATACCCAGTAATCACCGGTGGTAGTAACACCATTTTCATCAGTAACAGTCAAGGTCTGCTTGCTGTAACCGTCTCCGGCAATCTTGGTGAAAAGCTGATAGGGAACGCCCTTCTCATCACACATATATCCGCCGGGATTGACTGCTACGCCTCTTACTGTTACGGTCTCACCGTCTGCATTTACTCCGGTAATCTCCTTCACACCTGCTGCCTCAGCGAATACATCGTTGACTGCAATGATGGTGTTGTGAACAAGCTGGTCAAACTCGGCCTGCACATTCATGAGAACCGACTGAGATACGTTATTATAATTATCACCGATGGCATCGGTATAATCGGCTCTGTGGTCACCTCTTGCAAGGAGAATTGCCTTGAGTCCGCCGATATCGGTGCCGAGGTCGGTAGAAATAGTCTTGTTAAGGTCAAAAACAAGTGCGTTATCAAGATTGAAGGTCTTGGTAAGTGTCTTGATTTGTCCGTTCTTTTCAATGTTGGTGGTAAGCACTCCGTCTACAGTAAGAAGCATTCCCTTTCCATTGGAAAAATCATCACTGCCGGGAAGTGTGTCTGCATTTTGAGGCCAATAGGGAGTGAAAAATCCTGTCTTGGAATCGATATCGAGTCCGATCTGATAACAGGTACTGCCCTTAACGAAATCCTCGCCCTCAATCTGGACTGATACATTTCCCCACATATCTTCGTTGTAGGCAATGTCTACCAGCTTGCCGAGCTCGTCGAGAATCTGGTTTCTCTGGTCACGAAGGTCATTTGCGCTCTCGACCTTACCACTCTCTATATTTCTGATTCTGTCATTGAGGTCCAGAATCTGTAAACCGTACTCATTAATCTGCTCTACCTTCTGTCTTACCTGAAGATTCAGGTTGTCCTGGTAGCTTGAGAGTCCGTCATATACCGCAATCGATCTTGTCAGGAACTCTGCTGCCTCCTGAACGAGGGTAGCCTGAGTAACGCTGCTGCAGGGATCCTTTGAAAGCTCCTGAATGGAGGTCCAAAAATCCGTAAGCTGCGTCTGGAAGGCCTCGCCGTTCATTTCACCAAGTAAGTCCTCAACCTCAGTCATTGTCTCTGCTGAAGTCTGGTAAAACATACTGCGGCCTGATTCTCTTCTAAATGTTTTATCGAGGAAATAGTCTCTGATTTGTTTTACATTAGAATATGTAACTCCAAGGCCGGTCTGCTGGTATGATACCGCACTCGCATCCTTGGATATTGTTATATAGATTTTATCGGATTGTTCTACCTGCTGACGGGTATAACCCTCCGTTCCTACATTAGTCAGGTTGTGTGCAACTGTGTTCAGTGCATTCTGACTGGTCTGCAATCCGGAGGTACCCACATATAAACTGCTCCATAATGTCATATGTTAACACCCTCCATATATTCGCTGTACGAAATGCTGTAACTGCCTAAGAGTTACTGTTTAGCATCAAAGCCTCTCTGACTGTAGCCCATTGTGTCTCCGGTGCCGTAGCCTCCGCGAGAATAATTGGCTGTCTCAGGTGCGGTCTTCATTGACTGAAGAAGATTCAATTCAAACTGAACCATCTCAATCGAATTCTTCAACAGTTCTCCGTTCTGATGATTTACCTGCTGAAGTGCATCCGCATTCTTTTTGAGCTGCTCGATTGCATTTGCGAGCGATTGTTGTTCCTCAGGTCTTGATGAGAGAATCTCTACAAGATTACTGAGCTTCAAAGTGTTAACATCCTTGTTCAACACATTGGCAATATCGGCCGTGATTTCTCGACGCTTTTTGTCGAGGTTGGCGATTACGCCGGCTGCATTCTGTTCCTCCTCCGTGAGTTGGGTCAGGGCCTCCAGATCACCCTTCACAATAACTGCCGTTTTGCGACGGGAAATATCCAGAAGCCCCTCATATGCGCCGGATTCTTTTGTAAGAACCTCAATCAGGTTCTCCATTAAACTTGCCACGCAGACACCTCACTTAAACAAGACCTGACTGATACTTTGCCAAAAGCTTTTCAGCGAAGCTCTCAGTGCTTACACTGTAGGTTCCGTTCTGTACCTGCGCCTTGATAGGTGCGGTTACATCTTCACGAATATCAGGGCTCTGTGCAAGTGCGGCCTTTGCAGCCTGAATATCCTTACCAAAGCTACTAATCTGAAGTTTGTCAGAGCTCTTAGCTACTGCTCCCGGTTTCTGTGTTGTGCGGGCCTTCTGCGTCTGGTACACGCTCTGTACCTGTGTATAAGCATCTATACGCATAAGGATTCCTCCCTCCATGGATAAAATACCATTTCAGCAACCATCATGTGTTGCCGATTTATCATTACACTAACTTTATCGGAAGCACTTTTTGATTTCTTAACAGTGTTTACAAAGATTTTTAAATATTTTTTTGAATATCGCGAATTTATCCCTCAGCAGATGTTGAATTATCGGTCTCATTCGATATCATTCGCGAAATCATCTCCTCAACCTCCTCGAGCTGCTCCCTGCTGCTTTCATGATGAACCGCCTTGCGATACTGGGTAGGAGTCATTCCGCGCATCAGGTGGAAGGCCTTGGTAAATACCTGGGCATCACTGTAGCCGCAGGTAATGGCAATACTTTCTATCGGATAGTCGGTCGACTCTAACAGCTCACGCGCCTTGGTCAGGCGGAAGGTTGTGAGAAACTGCTGCGGCGACATTCCGAGATAATTTTGAAAAAGTGTATACAGATAACTACGATTGATGCAGACATACTCCGCAACATCGGTAACCTTGATAGGGTTACAGTAATTGCTCTGAATAAAGGTGACAGCCTTCTGGACATATTGGTTGCCCTTATTTTCCTCCTCGCTCGTAACCACGCTCGAGCTTTCGGCGATGATAGACAAAAATACTCCGAGCAAACCATTACGCCTCAAGTCATTGGCCATACCGAAGGTATTGTGCTTCATCATATCCTTAACTATATCGTATAATTCCGTAGAAAAATCACAGGAAAACACGGGATGATCTCCGGAAAGTCCCATATTGGACAGATAATCCTTGGCCTTACTTCCGCCAAAGCCTACCCACAGATAGCTCCAGGGCTCTTTTTCATCTGCCTGATAAAAAGCCAATTCATCGGGCTCAATCAAAAAGCCGTGACCTGCTCCGATATGATACTCTTTATCATGAAATCTGAAATATCCCTTACCGCTCAAAACATAATGTATAAGAAAATGCGGCTTAGACGCAGGGCCAAAGCTATGCAAGGCTTCTGTCTGCGAACAGCCGCAATTATTCAGATACAAATTACCGATTCTTTCATTATCAAACTCAAGCTTGAATGCTTTTTCCATGTTAATCTCCATTTCATTCTTTGAAATGTGAGCGCACTATGCAGTACATCCCTCGCGGATGACCGCCCGAATCTGCTCTTAACTGTTGATGCGATCAATTACCTGCTGAACTCTGTTCATAAGCACATCAGGAACAAAGGGCTTCTGGATAAAATCCCCCACACCCTCGTTCATGCACTTTGCCTCCAAGGATAAATCACGGTCTCCGGTGACAATCACTACCGGTATCTCGGGGTAATATCCCTTTTCACGCAAAATTGATATGAATTCCAGCCCGTCTCCTTCAGGCATCAGAAAATCCAGCAAAATAATATCCGGCTTTCCTGCTGCCAAAAGCTCCAGCAAACCATCTCTGGTCTGGCTGGTCATAATCTCGTGAGTTTTACCGAGTATTCTGCTTACCATCATCAGGATAACCGGATCATCATCACACACATAAATCTTGCTCATTAAATCAATTCCTCATTTTTGCTATGCATACCCTATAACTATGCATTATATTGAATATAGCAGGGTAAACAATATACACTGCTGTTATTGATTAGAATAGCATTAATTTAACATTTTTACTATTTAATTATTTATTAACTTTTTGATAAAAACTAAGAAATTCGGGAGGTTTTGAATGGATATAACCATCAGCGACGATTTCAATCTCGACAAAATAACAAACAGCGGCCAAGCCTTCAGAATAAAAGTATTCGATGACGGAACCTACCGATTCGCCACGGAGAATCATGTTTTATATATTAAAGATAAGGAAGATGGCAAGAACGGGTACAGCGTTTCGATGTATAGCGCTCCGACGACTAATGCTTCCAAAGCTGATAGCCATGAGTCTTCTGCCGATACATCCTCAATTGATAGCCAAACCGCTTCTGCAATTTCCTGCATCGAAGCGCCCGCCGATGAGTGGGATTTGGTATGGGTACCCTATTTCGATTTGAAGCGCAGTTATTCTTCTATACGCGCACTTGTACCGGCCAAGGACAGCTATATGAAGCAGGCTGCAGACTACGGCATCGGACTGCGCATCCTCAAGCAAAACCCCTGGGAAATGATTATTACATTTATCATCTCCCAGCGAAAGAACATTCCTGCCATCAAGGAATCAGTAGAAAAAATTTGCAAAAACTATGGAAAATCCATCTGCACTCCCTACGAGGAATTTTATCTCTTTCCTTCTGCGGAGGAAATGTCTGCCGCAACTCTCGAGGAGCTCAGAAAATGCAGCTTGGGGTACAGAGATACCTATATTCTCGATGCGGTTGATAAAGTGCTTACTAAAGAATTGGTGCCTGAGACTCTCGGTTCATCGGATTACGATACCATCTTCAATACACTGCTTACGATACGCGGAGTAGGTGCCAAGGTATCCAACTGCGTATGCCTCTTCGCCTATGCACAGTTTGCCGCAGCTCCCGTTGATACCTGGATTGCCAAGGTTATCGACCACTATTACGGTGGAGTCAATCCTTTCCCCTCTTATGGGGAGGTTGCCGGAATAATGCAGCAATATATTTTCTACTATGCCCAAACCCATAAAGAGGATTTTTGATTAAATCAAAACAGGTCGACCTCATTACTGAAGTCGACCTGTTATTTTTTTGCTGTTTTTCAATTAGTAAACTGAATTACGGCTGCCGAAGTACATATGCTCAGTCTGATAGGTGTTGCCGTATACATCTACGATTTCGATATAACCAAAGGTGGTGTATGAATCGAGGTCGATGTAGTAAAGCTCAAGCAACAGGTCATCACCTGAGATAGCAGTGCTGCCCTCAAGGTAATAAGGCTCATCGTTATCACCGAGACAAGGATAGTAGAGTCTGAATTCCTGATCGTCAGTGATCATATACATGGTATTGTCTTCTCTGCTGAGAGTATCGTAATTAAAGTAATAGTAGCCCTGAATCAATCCGCCCGGGTTGTTCTGGTCGAAATAGATATAGAGAGCTGCAGTCTCACCGTTAACGGTTACAGGAATATATCCTGTTGTTGACCAATCACCGGTATAAGGATCGTAGTAATCGCTGGTTGCATAGAAGGTTGCGATACTACCGTTGAGATAATACCAATACTCGGGATCTACAATTGCTACGTAACCGTAGTCATCAAGCATATACTGGAAATCCTGTCCGAGTACAAGTGATGTACCGTCATCAGTATTTACTACTACTGCAGTAGCTACAGTTGAAATAATATCCCAATCATCGTCATCAAGAGGAACCGCATAATAATTGCCCATGTTCTGAACATTAAGCATAGTTACATTTGATGATGAACCGGGAGCTGCTACTGTGAAATCATCTACAAACCAGTCTCCGCCGTAAGCTGCGACAGCATCTGATCCGTAGTAAGAAAGCATCTGAGATACAAGCTTATCATAGAAACTGATAATAGTATCTGAATAGTTCATAGCTATAAATGAGGTACGGCCTTCATTGTATATATGGAAGTAATCATAAGGAGAATATGCTGTAATACCATGTCCGTAAGGCATATCACTTTCGGTATAAACAACTGCGTTGCTTACTGCATTGATAAGTGCACTTGACTTGTTGGTCTCGTACTTGTTTGCGAGAGTGGTAAGGTCTACAGAGTCGGTACCGTAATACTGTCCGCAGTTACCACGCGCCTTGATATAATTGTTGTAATCATCAAGTGAATATACATTGTAATCAACGGTAGCAATGTAATCCTCGTATGCGTCATATACTTCATCGATACGGTCAAGTCTGATTACTGACATTGAACCAACCAATCCGTACGAATTGATGGTGTCCATATAGTCCTCTACGATAGTCTCGCAGAAGGTGGCAGTGCTTCCGTCAGTCTGTGCAAGCCAGTTGGTATAGTAGATACCGATACCGTTTACATAGCTCTCTGCACCTACCATATAATCTGAGCTGTCTGCAAGAGCCATTCCGATTTCAAGAGTACACATATTACAAGCATCGAAAATTACAGTATCAAAATGAATTCCTGAATTCTCGATTTCAACCTTGAGCTCTGCATCAGTCATAAGGTCATTTTCATCACCAAGCTGGTCCATACCATAGCTGATAGGAACGCTTCCGCCGTGGTCCCAGAGAAGAAGTGTGTAATTCTCTGCAGGATAATTAGCAGATGCATAGTTGATGAAATCTGTAAGGTCGCCGTACTGGGTCATGGTTGTTCTGCCAAGATTCTCCAAAAGTACGAGCTCCTTATTCTTGATAATATGACGGCTTACTGCTCCATCGGGAACGGTGGGATACTCCCACTCATAAGCACCGCCACATTCGAGAACTACGTTAACATCCTCGGGTATATCTGCTGCAAGCATCTCATAGATGTCTTCTGTAGCAGCTCCGCCGGTTGCTCCCCACTCTTCGGGGCTCTCGAGGTTACTACCTACGATATAAATCATAATGGTTCTGGTAGCAGTTTCGCTGACTGTTACCGGTTCCAATTCGGGTTCACCATTCGGTTCGGGTTCCGGTTCGGGTTCGGGATCCTTTATATCGTCATCATCATCCTCTTCATCAACAACCTCATTAATCCTATTGATCAATCCGTTGGTGCAAGCAACGCATCCGCCGATGCAAAGAGCAATAATCAGTACAGGAATACCGATTGCAAGTCCGAGAATAAGACCGAGCTTACTCTTTTTCTTAGGCTGCGCAGGTGCTGTTGGCTGTACTGCAGGTGCGGGCTGTGCTGTAGGCTGTACATATGCGCCCTGCTGAGGCTGCTGTGTATATGCGCCCTGCTGAGGCTGCTGTGTGTATGCCGCATTCTGAGCATAAGGATCTGCAGCTACAGGCTGCGGTGCTACAGGCTGTGCGTAAGGGTCTGCGGCTACAGGCTGCGGTGCTACAGGCTGTGCGTAAGGGTCTGCGGCTACAGACTGAGGTGCTGCAAGCTGTGCGTAAGGGTCTGCGGCTACGGGCTGCGGTGCTACAGGCTCTACGGGAGCTACCTGGGCCGGGGTTACGGGCTGAGCTACTGCTGATGCCGGGGCCATCTTCTGACCACAGTTAGTACAGAAAGCTGCGCCGTCATTTAATGTCGATCCACAATTTGTACAAAACATAACTCTCCTCCATTATTCATAAAAAGCAACAATTATTTACAGAATAATACAGTTTTATACCATTTATCAATAGAATTTCACATATATATACGTAATTATTATTGAAATAGATATTTAAAATAGAATAAAATAAATTGTTAATATTAATACAAACTCCCAAAGAATGAAATAAAGATTAGTATGAATAATGATTTAACCAACAACAAAAAACATAAAGCAGAAGCAGTCAGAAAAGTAACGCAAATCATCGTTATTTTGTTTGTTCTGTTTACATTAACCATATATATCTACGGACAGTTTTTCCTTAAACATCCGTCAGTTTTCAGATACTACTGCAAGGAATATACGGGTGAATGGACCTGGCAGAATGAAAACAGAAAGGAAGCAAACGGTACCTTTGTTGCTCCCTACCATATGGATGTCGAATTAGGAGAAACTGTTACCTTTTCCACAGTACTTCCCGACGACCTGGAATTTGATACAAATATGTACATTCTTTCAGGCCGCAGCTATGTCGTATTTGTAGACGGCGTCAAGCGCGTGGCTTACGATTTTACCGATACAGGCCTTCCCGGAAAAAATGTAAAGTCGATTTGGACCGCAATAGAACTCACTCCCGAGGACTGCGGCAAAACTCTCACCATTTACCGTTACGACACTACTATGTCAAACCGCAATATAAATGTCATTTTTATCGGTAATCCTCTCGGATTTTTACGGAAAATAGCAAGTGACCATATCTTTATGGTTTCTCTTGCGGTATCACTTATTGTGTTCTGTTTTATTCTTGCACTAATCAGTATCGTTTATAGAATTGTTCGTCGAAAAAGTAATTCCCTGCTTTACCTGAGTGTAGGAATCCTTTCCGCATCCGCCTGGATTATCATAGACAGTATGATTTATCCTTTTATTTTCCATAACTACTTCATTGACGGAACCACGGAATACCTTTTGGTAATGCTGCTGCCCTTCCCCTTCATTTACTACATCGATTTAATCCAGGAACGTCGCTATACCAAATTTTATAATGTTGTATCTATCTATCAGATAATACTTTTTGCCGCTATTTCGGCTCTGCATTTTACCGACACAATAGATTTTGCCAGGTCACAGATATTTACCAACGCTTCACTGGCACTTCCTATCATAATGTCTATCGGCTTAATGGTTTACGATATTTTTAAGCTCAAGCACTATGAGTACCGCATTATTGCTGTCGGCTTCTTAGCATTTTTACTTTTTGCTGTGGGAGAAATCATGGTGATTAACCAGCCGGTTCATACTCAGGACGGTTTGTGTGTAACCTTAGGTCTGATATCATTAATGCTCTGTTCAGTCACCCATGAGCTATTTGCTTTCAACACGTTGCAGGGACAGACAATTCTGGCAAATGAATCAAATAAAGCTAAATCTAATTTCCTGGCTAATATGTCGCATGAAATTCGTACTCCCATCAACGCCATCATGGGTATGAATGAGCTGGTACTTCGCGAGCCTGTCAGCGATGTAGTCAAGGATTATTCGGAAAATATCAAGTCGGCAAGCAATACCCTGCTCGAGCTCATAAATGATATTCTGGATCTCTCCAAAATTGAGCAGGGTAAGATGGAGCTGATAGAGGAGGATTACAGTCTGCCGGAGCTCATCAACTCCGTAGTATCCATGATTAAGGTCAAATCGGATCAAAAGGAGTTGGATTTCTTTGTAAATGTAAGCAGTTCACTCCCCTCATCAGTATACGGAGATGCCAAGAGAGTGCGTGAGGTTATGGTAAATCTCCTCAACAATTCGGTAAAATACACTCCCAGCGGAAGCATTACCTTCCATGTATACCGCGATACTGACAGCAGCGGCCGCTCTTGCCTCTGCTTTTCTGTCAAGGACACAGGTATCGGAATCCGCGAGGAGGATAAAAATAAATTATTCAAATCCTTTGAGAGACTCGACCTTGCACAGAATAAAAATATAGAGGGCTCGGGACTGGGACTTTCAATCACCGCAAGTCTTGTAAAATTGATGGACGGTGAAATAGACTTCGAAAGTGTATACGGACACGGCACTAAATTTTTCGTTAAAATTCCTCAGCGTGTAGTGGACGATACCCCCATCAAAAGCTTTGAGGATTACAGAGCAACTCACATTGATAAGCTTGAAACATCTATATCCTTCACCGCACCTGAAGCCGATATTTTGATAGTCGATGATAATGACCTGAATCTCAAGGTAGCAGTCGGATTGCTAGGCATCACCAAGGTTCGTACCAAAACCTGTATGAGTGGCACCGAAATGCTCCATCTGATTACCCAAAATAAATATGACCTCATTTTTCTCGACCATATGATGCCTGATTTGGATGGTATTGAAACCTTGCAAAACAGCAAAGAGCTTGAGAACAATCTAAATTCTGACACTCCTGTCATTGCACTTACGGCAAATGCAATCAAGGGTGCCCGCGAGATGTATCTGAGCAACGGCTTTACCGATTACCTCAGCAAGCCTATGGAGAGCCACGAATTAAATGAGATGCTTCTGAAGTATCTCCCCAAGGATAAAATTATTGAGGCTTCCGAGGACAAAGCTCCGACAGATACAGCTGCTGATGACAAGATTATTACAGATGGACCCCTTGGCGATACATCATCTGCTGACAAATCTTCTGACGGCTCAAATGCAGCTCATATAGATAAAGCTACCGGACTTCGCTACTGTGGCAGCATGGAGGACTTTTTCCTCGAAACCCTGACCTTATATGCAGAAACTCTTGCCGATCGTGAAGAACAGCTTGAAAAATACTATGAAGAGAAAAATTTCCAACAGTATGCTATTGCAGTTCATGCACTTAAGAGCAGCTCTCTTACCATAGGTGCATGCAAGCTTTCCGATATGGCCAAAGCTTTAGAGATGGCTTCAAAGGAAAACGACGCTACCTTTGTTGAAGTCCACCATCAAGCATTACTTGCAGAATGTCGTTGCGTATACGAGGAAGCACAAACTCTCCTCAAGAATGATTCCGTACCAAACGCAACTGACTAAACGAAACGGATAGCTAAATCAAAAAAATCTCGCTTGCGAGCACGCTCACATTTCATAGAATGAATTAGAAATTAGTATGAAGAAGAATCTGATTTACAAGTTAATAGCAGTATTCCTTGCACTACTCTTGTGGCAGGTTCTTGCAATAGTAATCAAGCAACCGATACTAATTGTGACACCTCTGTCAGTAATAAAACGTTTAGGCACCATTTGGCTGGAGGCAGGATTTTGGTCTTCAATAGGTTTTTCCATGCTCAGAATCTTGGTCGGTTTTTTTGCGGGACTGATACTTGGAATTCTCTTCGCTATCGTTTCCTCCAAGTCCAAGCTTGCAGAAGCCCTACTATGGCCCTATATGGTGACGGTTCGCTCCGTGCCTGTTGCATCAATTGTAGTTATATGTCTGATATGGCTTTCAAGCGCCAATCTCTCAGCATTTATATCCTTCCTGATAGTAATCCCGGTAATATATCAAAATGTGCTTACCGGAATTCGTTCCAAGGATAAGGAGCTGGAGGAAGCCGCAATGGTATCGGGTGCCACAGGATTTCAGCGCTTCAGATATGTCACCCTTCCCCAGATAGCTCCTCATCTGTTGTCAGCCTGCACCGTAACGGTCGGAATGGCCTGGAAGGCAGGAATAGCTGCTGAAATCATAGGGACTCCGAAGGGAAGTATCGGTCAGCAGTTGTATCTCTCAAAAATATACCTTGATACAGACGATTTGCTGGCCTGGACTGTAGTATTAGTAATTCTCAGTATCATATGTGAAAAGCTGATAGTGGCGGGCATCAAGCTGCTGATAAGCAAGCTTTCCCTCGAATCAAAGAATCAGATTGGCCAAAATTAAAAGGCAGCCGGAATCACTCCGACTGCCTTATTCTTATTAATGTTTTTCTATGTTATCAAAATTTTCTATGCTGTTAATCTATCAATGTCTTCTTCCATGACCGCCGTGGCCGTAGCCACCATTGTTACCATGTCCTCCACGACTACCCTTACCGCCTTTGCCGTTCTTTCCTCCGGCCTTGGCACCAAAGCGATATCCGGGAACACCACGCATAGCATCGAAGACCTCTCTGCAGGCTTCACAACGCTCGAAGGCGTGACCCATAGGAAGCTGTCTGCCGCAATCCTTGCAGCGCTTGATGAATTTTTTCTTATTACCGCTCAGATAGTCCTCAATAGCAAGCTCTGTGCTTTTTTTCTCCTCCATGAGCCACTCTTCATCCATAATCTTGCCCATATGAATAGAGAAGAGATGATAAAGTTCGAGAAGCTTGTAATAGGTCTCAAGACGCTCTAGCTCCTGTCCCATTCGAGGATATGCAGGCTTGGTGAGGGAAATGTCTGCCGCATAGGTCAGGCAGTATTCCACCCACTGATCGAGTACTCGAGGATTGCCCTCATCAATAGGGCAGGAAATCATATCGTAGATGATATCCTTTTTATTCTCGGTATCACCATAGATAAGGTCAAAATCAAGGCTCTGGTCCTTCAGAGTACGATAGAGAGTGAGCATTCTGTCAATCTTCATCTTCTCATAAGGCTTCTGAGGACGGATGTTGAACCATACGGTAAGTATCTCATCAAGAGACGCATCCAATCCTGCAAGCATTCTGGGGAAGCCCAAAATCGCTTCCTTAATCTGAGGAAGAGGCTTGCCTATAGTCTTCTTGAGTACAGGAAGAAACTTCTCGTCAGTAGTATTTACATAGCCTATATCATATTTTCCGAAGCGTCCCGCGCGACCTGCTATCTGCAGTATCTCATCGGGCTTTAAATCTCGACGTACCTGACCGTCGAACTTCCAGCTCTCGGCAAAAATAATTCTCTGAATAGGAAGATTGATACCCATTCCGATAGCATCGGTGGAGATAACAATCTGCGTCTCACCTGAGGCAAAGCGTCTTACTTCAGACTTTCTGGTCTCGGGCGGAAGCTTTCCGTATATTACACTCGCCTTGATACCCATCATCTCGAAGCGTGCAGCAAGATCAAGCACTCTCTTTTTAGAGAAAAGAATGTAGCAGTCACCGGGATGAATCTGGCTGCGGGTAATCTTGTTGTCCTCGCTGAGAATAAAGGGCTCGTCCTCAACCACCAGTCCGGTCTTTCTCTCATGATGAGTAACATCCGCTACATCACCGCAGGTCTCTATAATTTCTAAAAGCAGCTCGGTCACATTATCACTTGAAAGCAAATAGATGTCATCGGCCTTGATACCAAGAATTGCGCGTGACCATGCGGCTCCCCTTTCACGATCTGAAATCATCTGGCACTCATCTATGACAGCAATGTCATATTTATCATCGAGGTTTAAGGTCTCGACTGTCTGTGAAATAACTCGACTGTCTTCTACCGTAATATGCTCTTCACCGGTCTTCATTGAGGTAGGCGTACCTGCATCATTAAGGGTGTCATATACCTCGAGCGCGAGCAGACGTAAGGGTGAGAGATATACTCCGTGCTGAGCATTTTTAAGCTGCTGAATAGCCTCGTAGGTTTTACCGGAGTTGGTAGGGCCCACATGCAGATGGAATCTGCGGGTCATGGCTCTGGTCTCAACATACTCGGCGGTAGGATCCGTCTGAACCAGGCCCATTATCTGTCGCTTTATTCTTCTGTCGTAAAATTTCTTGAATTTTTCCTCGATGGGAGCAGCCTTGGTTACTATATAGCGGTTCTTGGCCTCCGAAATATAGTCCACGTAGCTGGCGATAGCTTCATCGCTTCTGCTGATTGCAAGCATCTCCCAGTCCTTGCGCGCTACGGTGAGGATAAGGTTGTTCATATCCATCTCCATATGCTGGCGCTGACCCTGAGGCTGAAGTGATACAGAAGCCTTCATAGCAAGAATACGTGGGTATAAATCCGCATACTGATAGCCGTAGAAAGCATTTCTGATTATGTTTTTTGTCGAATTAATTTTTTTATCGAGCTTTTTCATGTTGACCGGATTATTGCGGTCACAAAGCTTCTCGTAGGCAACCTGGTATGCTTTTTCAAATCTTTCCTGCAATTCCATGGTTCCCCGGAGTTCGTCATCCTGATACATGAAGTACGGTTCCTGTCTATATTATTTAGCTGATTATTTATCTGATTACTCAGCGATATTTTTACGATTTGGAAGGTATCTCTTACTTAAGTGCTTCTGCTTTCTGCTGAGCAAAAAATGAATCTATGGTCTCCACTACCTTTTCAGGTGCCATTGTCTTGAGCATATAGCCCTGAGGCTTGAGCGCAAGTACCTTCTGCACGCTCTCCCTGTCACCCTTGCTGGTAAGGAACATAACCGGAATATGCTCTGTCTTAATCTCTCCGCGAATCATCTCAAGCATTTGAGGGCCGGAGCAAATCGGCATCTCGTAATCGAGGAGTATTAAGTCAGGAATTGTATTTGATAAAAAGCTGATAGCATTTACAGCGGAATTAACCATAGATACACGGTATTTTCCATCCAGCCATGACTTGATTGTCCTGAGCATTGTTCCGGAATCATCAACTACAAGAATATGCTTTTTCTTAAGAGTCTCCTCTTCCTCTGCAATAATCTTGTCTAACGCAGCTCCGACTTCCTTGGCATTGACAGGTCTTTCAAATACTGCTCCCACTCTGTCGCCGGGAATCATGTCCTTGATATCCTTGATATCATCTGCATAGCCTATAAGGAACAACAGCTTGTCCTCCTCCATGCACAAGTCACGAAGGTATATCAGCACATTGTCCTTCTTTTTACTCTCATCCTCGAGATAGAGAAAAATCAACTGCGGCTTGTCCTCAATCTTGTTAATCTCGGATATATCCATATGTACCATTTGAGTGCTATAGCCGGCCTGTTCCAAGCTTGAACATATAGCCTTGGCGATAAAGCTCATATTGTCATCAATAAACAATACTCTCTTGTCCATATACTCCACCTATAATCTGTCTTTCGCAACATTTGACATCATACACTACTTACATCATACATGCATCTTACATCATACATGCTTCTCACCGGTCTATATATCTGCTCCCGAGAGCAGCTCTATAATGCCCTCTCGCTCAACCTCAGACATAAGACTCTTGAGCCTGCGATATATCGGAGCAAAATCCTCCGGCATGCGGTATTCACTAAGCTGTTCCATTATCATATCAGCAGTATCAAAATCGAAAGCCTCAACAACCTCTATAATAGAACAAACCGCCTCTTTAAGCAACTTTTCGGGTATCAATGGCTTATCCTCGGATATTTCAAAAACTTCCCCCAAAGCATCCGCCAGCTCACGGTAGTCGGAAATCAGTTCTCCTGTCTTTTCCAGTATCTCAGATTCGTTCTCCTCGTTACCCATTTTTTCCAGGTATTCTGCCTTTACGGAAAGCTCCGCATCGCCCAATATTCTCGCACTGCTTTTGAGTGCATGCACCTGAATCGTATAATTTCTGTAGTCCAACTCCTCGCGATACTTTTCAATCATCGCTATTCGGTCAGCGGCAGTATTATAAAAATCCTCCGCTGCCTTGATATATGTATCCGCATCGCCGGTCGCTTTTATTCCTGCGTCTGTGTCGAGCATTTTGATTGAGCGCAGTCCGGATAACGCAGAATTATCTTCAAGACTATCCTGACAATCGTCCTCTCGAAGGACCTGAGAACTGTTCTGAAGAATATCCTGAGGTCTTTCCTCCGGCACAATATCAAGCTCCATCAGCTCCTGCGGCAGATAGCTGCGTATAGTAGCCTCCAGCTTTGCACTGTCTATAGGCTTCGTCAGATAATTGTCGAAGCCTGCTGCCATATACTGCTCTCGCGCACCGGATACTGCATTTGCCGTAAGCACTATTATCGGTGTGGATTTATTGAGCTCACATTCTTCCTTCACATGCTGCATCGTCTCAATGCCATCCATATCAGGCATCATGTGATCCACAAATATGATATCGTAGTGTTCCAGAGAAGCTTTTTCCAAGCACTCTCTTCCACTGACACCAGTGTCAATTTTTATCTGAGTTTTCTTCAACAAACCGGTTATAACCGTAAGATTCATCGGTACATCATCAATCACCAAAATCTTGGCATTCGGCGCATGGAAGCTCTCGGTATATACCGCTTCCTTCATCTGAGATTTACGATAATTCTCTGCAAAATTACCAATAGGCTCCTCTGAAATCACCCTCTGCAGGATTCTGAATGAAAAATCCGAGCCTTCCCCGTATACACTGCTAACCTCCAGCTGACTATCCATCATTGCCAGGAGGTTTTTGGTAATGCTCATACCGAGTCCTGTTCCCTCGATATTTCTATTGCGCTTTTCCTCAATTCTTTCGAAGGGACTGAAAAGCTTGTTCATGTCCTCTTCCTTGATACCCTTACCTGTATCTGTGATTCGCATACAGAGATATTCGTATCCGTCTTCCTCGGCAGGATCGGCATACACGCTCAAGGTTACACTTCCGACTTCCGTATACTTAACTGCATTGTTCAGCACATTCAATGCTACCTGCTTGATTCTTACTTCATCTCCGTACAACAGATGCGGTATCCGGGAATCAACTTCTATTTTGAGCTCGAGTCCTTTATCCTTGGCCTTGTTGGCTGTCATATTAAGCAAATCGTTTACAACTGAGCTCAGGTCATACTCCACCGGAATTATTTCCATTTTTCCGGATTCAATTTTAGAAAAATCCAGAATATCATTTATAATCGTCAAAAGAGTGCGTCCGGCACTGCGGATATCCATCGCATAATTTCGAATGTCTTCCTCTCTGCTCTCACGAATAATCATCTCATCCATTCCCAATACGGCATTGATGGGCGTTCTGATTTCGTGCGACATATTTGAGAGAAAGTTACTCTTGGCGCTATTGGCCAAATTAGCCTCCTCAACAGCCTTGTTCATCTGTTTTCTGGTGACTCTGAGCTGCTGACACATTCTGTTAAAGTCGATATATGCCTGTCCGAACACACCGGACTGATGCCAATCCAATCGATAATCCAAATTACCGATTGCGGCTTCCTCAAGAGCCTTACTGATTTCAAGGACCCTTCTGCGGTTGGTGAAAATGATTCCGGCTTCTATGAGTGTAATTGCACAGGCTATAGGAAGTGCCACCGCCAAAACACCCTTGATACCCGGCCAATCGACTTCATGACCTACCTGAAGCAGTGTCATTATTCCTATGAAAACAGTGAGTCCGAGAGTCGGTACACCGATTGCAAACATCTGCATTATCGCAGTTTTGTTAGCCTGCCTAACGGTCTTGCCTGCAACACGGTTCTTTATGGCTTGCGCTTCCTTCTCAGCCTCTTCACGGGCTTCCTTGCGCGCCTGCACCATTTCCATTCCGACCTTCTTTATATCCTGCGAAGCCTCCGCAAAAAATTCTCTGGAGAGCTCCACCTGTTTTTTTCTAAGCTCGCGCTCTTCCTTAAGACGTTGATTAATTGCAGCCTGATTCCGCTGAATTCTCTGTTGATATTTGTTGTCAGCCATACCTTCACCTACCTGTATCCACAATCATTTAACACAAACCTTAATGCATAGCACGATGTGAAAATATACCACTTTTCACACCAATATTTTTGCATCAAAGAATTTCCATAATACGTTCCTTAATCTCGGATATAGGCGTTGTCGGTTCAAATCTGGCAACAATTTCGCCGTTTCTATCTATCAAAAATTTGGTAAAGTTCCATTTGATATCGCTGGTATTTTTGTAATTTCTATCGGTTTTTTTGACACGCATCTGAATCAGAAGCTTATGCTTATGCTTACCGAAGCCTTCAAATTTAGTATTTTCACGCAACCACTTAAAAAGCGGATCTGCATTCTCTCCGTTTACTTCAATCTTGGCAAACTGAGGAAAAGTAATTCCGAATCTCAAGGTACAAAAGGAATGAATCTCTTCGCTGGTGCCCGGTGCCTGGTTAGCAAACTGATTACAGGGGAAATCTAAAATTTCAAAATTGTTTTCCTCTAAATCGTAATACAAATCCTCCAACTCACCATACTGTGGCGTAAACTCGCAGCCCGTGGCAGTATTAACTACCAAAACCACCTGGCCTCTGTAGTTCTCGAGGCTTACCATTTTGCCTTCTCTGTCCATAACACTAAAATCATATAAATTCATAGAGATACCTCCTGCGCGACAGCACTCTTCAAAAATAACTGATTACATGTATAAAACAATATCGAATGAAAATACGAAACCCTTCTTACTCAATTACA
>JAKSRU010000270.1 GCA_024403475.1 Lachnospiraceae bacterium
ATTTCATCTGCCAATGCTCCTGCTGTCGGACCCAGCGCTGCCAGCACTACTGTCAGTCCCACTGCAATCATCCGCCTTATTCTGCTAAAAAAATTTTTTCTTCTCATCTCTGTTTCCTCCACATATGCGATAAGAATATATAAATATGCATCTATTTTATCACATTTTATCTAAAGCAACATTCATTCATCCGTTAAAATGGGAGTAATCAATTATTACCAAAAACAGGATGGAACAATTCCACCCTGCTTTTATTACATAAATCCGGAGGAAGTTCCTATTACACAAGAATAAAGCCGGTCCATCAAGAAAAAATCATGATGAATCGGCTATACTTATAAATATTAATTAATCTGCAGACCAATATACTACTCAGAAAGAAGCTTTTCCACAGTAACAAGCTTTACGCAAAGAACAAAGAGATCTGTAGCCTGAGCCATCTCTTCAGGTGAAGGGAATGAAGGTGCAATACGAATATTGCTGTCCTCAGGATCGATACCGTAGGGATAGGTTGCACCTGCTCCGGTAAGAACTACACCGGCTTCCTTGCATTTAGCAACAACAGCCTTAGCACATCCGGGCATAGTCCAGAATGAAATGAAGTAACCACCCTTAGGATTAGTCCATCTGCCGATTCCGGTCTCTCCAAGCTCTTTTTCAAGTACATCAAGAACAGCAAGGAACTTAGGTCTCATAGAATCAGCATGCTTCATCATATGAGCATTTACACCGTTGATATCCTTGAAGAAACGTACATGTCTGAGCTGATTTACCTTATCATAACCGATTGTCTGTACGGTCATTGACTTCTTAATCCAATCAAGGTTAGCCTGTGATGAAGCTACAGCTGAGATACCGCCACCTGCAAAGGTAACCTTAGAGGTTGACGCAAACTCGTATACCATATCAGGGTTGCCTGCCTTAGCACACTCATCAAGGATGTTAAGAATCTTATCCTGCTTATCTGCTTCAGCATAAAGATGATGAATGCAATATGCGTTGTCCCAGAAAATGCGGAAATCCTTTGCTGCGGGCTTAAGTGCAGCAAATCTCTTAACAGTCTCATCAGAGTAGCTGGTTCCAAGAGGGTTCGAATACATAGGTACGCACCAAATTCCCTTAACAGCAGCATCATTATTAACATACTTTTCAACCATATCCATATCAGGACCATTATCAGTCATAGGAATGGTAATCATTTCAACACCAAAATGCTCGGTAATACGGAAGTGTCTGTCATATCCGGGAGCAGGACAAAGGAACTTTACCTTGTCAAGCTTGCACCAAGGAGTCTCTCCCATTACACCGTGAGTAAATGAACGAGCCACAGTATCATACATTATATTGAGGCTGGCATTACCGCATACTATTACAGACTCAGGAGTGGTGCTCATAATATCAGCCATAAGCTTTCTGGCCTCAGGAATACCCTCAAGCACACCATAGTTTCTGGTATCAAAGCCATTCTCTGCCTTCATGCAATCTGCAGAAGTGAGGCAATCAAGAAATCCGGCAGCAAGATCAAGCTGTGCAGGGC
>JAKSRU010000028.1 GCA_024403475.1 Lachnospiraceae bacterium
TTAATTCTGGCTGGAAATGAAAGGATTTACCTGATTTCAGCCAAAATGAAAAAAGATTGGGTGATATGAGAGGAAATAGGAGAATTTCAGCCAAAATGAAAAAAGGATTGGGTGATTTGAGGGGAAATAGGTGGATTTCAGCCAAAAGTGAAGATGGATTGGCTGAAATGACTTGAAATAAGCATAATTCACCCAAAGTCAGTAGCGAAGAAGGAGTAATTGGCTGAAATGGCATAAAATTAACGGAAAAGCCCCAAACATAGCAAACTAAAAAAGCCCCAAACATAGCAACCCCAAAAGCCCCAAACATAGAAAACTAAAAACGCCCGGGGCATATGCCTCGGGCGCCTTAGTTTTCATATTGATTTGAAATAAGCGAATTGATTAACCCATTACGATTTCAACCTTGTGAGTCTTGCCATCGCCGAATGCAGGAATGATGATTCCATCGATTGCTGCACCGTCAACGGTTACGCTCTTGATACCCTTGTTAACGTGGTTAGGGTTGCTAACCTTGATATCATAGGTTGCGTTACGGAACTGACGAGTAGCGGTAAGTCCGTCCCAAGCAGCAGGGATTGAAGGATCTACTCTGAGTCCGTCGAACTCGGGAGCAATACCAAGGATGTACTGTGAAATTGCTACCATGTTCCAAGCTGCTGTACCGGTAAGCCATGAGTTCTTACCCTGACCGAAGTTCTTACCACCGTTACCGATATCAGAACCTGCTTCCTTACCACCGATCATCTGACCGTATACATAAGGCTCGGTCTTGTGAATATCTGAAGTCTCCTCAGTAAATGCAGGAGCAATCTTTGAATAATATTCGAATGCCTTCTCTCCACGACCTGCGTAAGCTTCTGCACAGATGATCCATGCATTGTTGTGAGTGAAGATACCACCATTCTCCTTATATCCCTGAGGATATGTAGAAATCTCACCGTACTGAACGTGATACTTGGTGAATGCAGGATAGTTAAGTACAAGACCGTACTCACAATTGAGGTACTTATCGATAGAATCGAGGGTCTTGATATCCATTCCCTGTTCCTTACCAATTTCAGACATAACAGCGAAGCCCTGAGGCTCGATGAAAATCTTACTCTCTTCGCATTCCTTTGAACCAACCTTAGCACCGGTAGCATCGTAAGCACGGATGAACCACTCGCCATCGAATGCGCTATCCATCATAGCCTTCTTCATGTCGTCGATAGCCTTCTGTGCTTCAGCAGCTTCAGCATCCTTACCGAGGTGCTTGAGAATCTGTACGAAGTTAGGACCTGCATAAGTGAAGAGTGCACCAACGAAGGTAGACTCTGCAACCTTTGAGTATCCGCCTTCTGCAGCGAACTTAGGATTGGTGTAGGTCTGGAAACTCTCACCGGGAGTATCTGAATAGCATGAAAGGTTGAGGCAGTCATTCCAGTCAGCTCTCATTGCAAGAGGAAGACCGTGAGGTCCGAGGTTGTTGCAGATATGATAGAAGGAAACAGTCAAGTGGTCGAGCATAGGCTGAGCAATTGACATATCGTTGTCATAAGGAACCATCTCATCGAGAATGCTCCAGTCGCCGGTTTCCTTGATATATGCTGAAACAGAAAGGATGAGCCAAAGCGGATCATCTGAGAAATCACCACCGATATCGGCGTTGCCCTTCTTGGTGAGGGGCTGGTACTGGTGATAGCATCCGCCATCGGGGAACTGAGTAGAAGCGATATCGATGATACGCTCCTTAGCTCTGTCGGGAATCTGGTGAACAAATCCGAGAACGTCCTGGTTAGAATCACGGAAGCCCATTCCACGTCCGATACCTGACTCGAAGTATGAAGCTGAACGAGAAAGGTTGAAGGTTACCATGCACTGATACTGGTTCCAAATGTTAACCATTCTGTTAACCTTGTCGTCAGGGGTATTAACATTGAGAATTCCAAGGAGCTTCTCCCAGTATGCAGCGAGGTCCTTCATTCCCTGAGCAAACTTCTCGGGAGTGTTGAACTGCTCGATCATCTCGAGAGCCTTTACCTTATTAATAGTCTTGCCGTCTGCCTCGAATTTCTGGTCAACAGGCATCTCTACATATCCGAGAACGAATACGAGAGTCTTGGTCTCGCCGGGAGCAAGAGTAATCTTCTTATAATGAGAAGCAATGGGTGCCCAACCATCTGCGAATGAATTGGTAGCCTTGCCGGCAATAACAGCCTGAGGATCACCGAAACCATTGTAAAGTCCGATGAATGAATCTCTGTCAGTATCATATCCGTCGATAGTATCGTTAACAGAATAGAATGCATAGTGATCGCGACGATCTCTGTACTCGGTCTTGTGATAGATTACAGAATCCTTGATTTCTACACGGCCGGTAGAGAAGTTACGCTGGAAGTTGTTACTGTCGTCCTGAGCATCCCAGAGACACCACTCGGCGAATGAGAAGAGTGCAAAATCCTTGGTAGCAGTTCCTTCATTAGTAAGTACAACCTGCTGAACTTCACCGTTGAAATCCTGAGGAACAAAGAAGGTTACCTCAGCCTTGAGGTCATTCTTCTTACCGGTGATGATGGTATAGCCCATACCGTGACGGCACTGATATTCATCAAGCTCAGTCTTTACAGGTGACCAACCGGGATTCCAGATGGTGCCGTTATCATTAATATAGAAATAACGTCCGCCCATATCGATAGGAACATTGTTGTAACGGTAACGGGTAATTCTTCTGAGACGAGCATCCTTATAGAATGAATAGCCGCCTGCAGTGTTTGAAATAAGTGAGAAGAATCCCTGTGTTCCCAGATAGTTGATCCAGGGGTAAGGAGTTCTAGGGGTGGTGATGACGTACTCTTTTTTGGCATCGTCAAAATGTCCGAACTTCATAGTTTGTCTCCTTTGTTTGATTAATTTGACTTATTCTTATATAGAAATGATTGATACTACTATAAAAATGTGAAGGAATAAGTAAGTTTCCTCTGAAAACGTAAGAAATATACTCGAAAAGTACCAAAAAACAAGTTTATTTAAACGTTTTCGTAGGTCGATTATACAAAAGCTTATGGAAAAATGCAATGAAAATTTTCCACAAAAATACTGATAAATCGTGTACTTACGGCATTTTTGCGCAAAGACGTTGCCTATATACGTGTATCGGGTGAAAAATGACAAATTGCGCTAAAAACAACGAAAATTTAGTGATTTCGCCATGCAGAGGATATTTCGCATTGGTCAAGTTTCCATGTAAGAAAATGAACATAATCTTGAAAGTGTACAAAATAACCCGAGATTATATGTATAAAAGCACCAAAATGTAAAAAATGTCTAATTTGAATGCATTTTTTGTTTGCAAAATGTTCACAATTGGTATATATTTTAATCACGAAAACGATTAAGTATGTAAGGGAGTGCGTGATGGCTTCACTAAAGGACATCTCCATTCAATGCGGAGTTTCAGTGGCCACGGTAAGTAAGGCGCTGAACAATCATACTGACATCAGTGACGAGACCAGGGAGAGGGTACGCAAGGCAGCTAAAGAATTAGGCTATTCACCTAATCTTTCGGCAAGAGCGCTCAAGACAAACAAGACACACGGTATAGGAGTTCTGTTTGTAGATAAATCGAGCAGCGGCCTGACGCATGACTACTTTGCAGCTGTACTTGACAGTTTCAAGAGAACAGTCGAAGATTCCGGATACGATATTACCTTTATTAATAGTAGTACGAAACAACCGGAGCATATGACCTACCTTGAACATACCAGGTACCATGGCTTTGACGGAGTTTGTATCGCCTGCATTGATTTCAAAGATCCCGAAGTCGTAGAGCTAGTCCAGAGTGACATCCCGACAGTAACAATTGACCATCTGTTCAATGACAGAGTGGCAATTATGTCGGACAACAGAACCGGAATGGCCAGACTTATTTCCTATATATTAGGTAAGGGACATAGAAAAATTGCATATATATATGGAGAGAGTTCTTCAACGGTTACCACCGGAAGACTTACGAGCTTCTACAGAGTTCTGGACAAGAACGGAATTACCGTACCTGATGAGTATGTTATAGAAGCCTCTTACAGAAATACGGAAGCCTCTTATGAAGCAACAAAGAAGCTCCTTGAACTGAAGGACAGACCGACTTGCATATTATATCCTGATGATGTTGCAACACTCGGAGGTATCAATGCAATCAGAGAAATGGGTCTCAGAATTCCTGAGGATATTTCTGTAGCAGGTTATGATGGTATTAAGACTCTTATGTATTTGGAACCGCAGCTCACAACAATAGTTCAGGCTACAGAAGAAATCGGGTACAGAGCAGCAACAAAGCTCATTCATCTGATTGAGAAGCCCAAAACCACTGTTGTAGAACAGATAATTATTCCCGGAGAATTAAATGAGGGAAAAACGGTCGCGGATATTAATTAGAAAATACCGAATAGACTCGGGAATACAATAAATATCGGAGGAAAGAGATGACACCAAAATTATTTTTACAAAACACATGGAAACACAGAGCACATGTAGTAATGGCACTTCCTGCATTCCTCGTACTGTTCTTTATAATGTATGTTCCCATGACAGGTCTTATCTTGGCATTCAAGACCTACAAGGCTAATATGGGTATTTACGCCAGCCCTTGGAACGGAATTAACAACTTCAAATTCCTGATTACTTCCAAGGATATTTTCTTTAGAATGACAGGTAATACATTACTTTACTATGCAGTGTTTACAATTCTCGGTACATTGCTCAATGTAGTTCTTGCTATTGCAATCGACCAGTTCGTATTCAAGCAGGCTGCAAAAGTAATGCAGACAATAATGATTATCCCTGTATTCATTTCATTTGCAGCGGTTCAGTTCATTGTATTTGCTTTTCTTGACAGAGATACCGGTCTTCTCAACAGACTTTTCAATGCAGATTCACCGATACCGTTTTATGCGGCGCAAGCAAAACAGTATTGGCCTGTTATTCTGACAATCGTTAAGATTTGGAACAGCGTAGGTTACGGTTCAGTTCTTTATATGTCAGTACTTGCAGGTATTGATACCGAGCAGTATGAGGCAGCGGATATTGATGGTGCTAATAAGTGGCAGCAGATCATCCATGTTACCGTTCCTGCTCTTTATCCTATGATTACCGTAATGCTCCTGCTTTCAGTTGGTGGTATTATGAAGTCAGATACAGGTATTTTCTACCAGGTAACAAGAAATACAACCGGTTTGTGGGATACCACACAGGTTATTGATTCATATATCTTGCATTCAATTTTGAATAATCCGAACTACGGATTTACGGCTGCGGCTTCGCTATTCCAGTCTGTCGTCGGATTGCTGATGATGCTATTGGCGAACGGTTTGGTACGAAAACTCGAACCGGACAACGCATTATTCTAAGAGGGAGGACAAGAAAATGGCTAAAAAAGATATGGATCTTGCTCCTTCAAGGAGAGAGAAAAAGGGCTTCGGTCAGTATGTACTCGGATTTTTCCTTTTGCTCTACACATTATTCTGTTTCCTTCCTTTCCTGCTCGTAGTAATCGCTGCATTCACTGATGAGCAGTGCCTCAAGGATAACGGTTACAGCTTCTTCCCCAAGCAGCTGTCATTCACCGGTATGGGACAGGTGCTTAAATATGGTAAGCAGCTCGGAAACTCATATGCAATTACAATTTTAGTTACTGTTGTTGGTACATTCCTCGGTCTCTTCATTATGAGTATGTTTGCATTCGCAATCAGCCGTAAGGAATTCTACCTCAGCAAGTTCCTCAAGGTTTATCTCATTATTCCTATGCTTTTCAATGGTGGTACACTTGCAGGATACATGATTTTTACAACCGTATATAATTTGAAGGATAATCTGATTCTTCTCATCTTGCCGTTGACGGTAAGCACAATGAATGTAATTATTCTTCGAACCTATATAGCAAACAGTATTCCTGAGGAACTCATGGATGCGGCAAGAATCGATGGAGCCGGAGAGTACAGAACCTTCTTCCAGATTGTTCTTCCTCTTATGAAGCCCTCGCTTGCAGCAGTAGGATTCATGATGGCTACCGCTTATTGGAATGACTGGCAGAACGCAATGCTTTACATTGATACCAACTCAAAGAAGCCTTTGCAGTTGCTCCTTGTAAACATTCAGAACAACATCCAGATGCTTTTGAACTCTCACAACATTCCTTCGGAAGTATACGCAGCAATGGGTAATACTCTTCCTGAGAGATCAGCAACAATGGCTACTGTTCTTGTCGTAGTCGGACCTATCATTATCGTATATCCTTTCTTCCAGAAGTATTTTGTAAAGGGTCTTACCGTAGGTTCCGTAAAGGGTTGATTTTTGCAAATAAATCAAGCATAATTAATTTGTTTTCTTGTTGCATAGTGCAACTTGATAATATTGAAACCAAAGGGAGGTTTTATTAAAATGAAGAAAAAAGTTTTATCTGCTCTTCTTGTTGCAGCAATGTCAGCTACCATGCTTGCAGGTTGCACAAACGGTTCTAAGGGAGATGACAACGTTGTAAACATCTACAGATGTACTTACAACCTTGGTAACGTTGACCAGAGCCAGGTTCAGAAGGTTGAGGACGCTATCAATGCAGCTCTTAAGGCTAAGGGCTCAAACGTTCAGGTTAAGCTCAACGACATCGTTTCAGGTGAGTACGGAAACAAGGCATCTCTTGCAATGGCATCAGGTGAGTGCGACCTTCTCTGGAATGCATCTTGGTGGGATAGCGGAATCGGAACCAACGATCTCTATGCTAACGGATCAGCTTATGATCTTACCGACATCATCAAGGGTTCTACTCTTGAGTCTTCAATGGACGCTGGTGTTTGGGAAGCTTCTAAGTATGATGGAAAGATCTACTTCGTACCTGTATACAAGGAGTCATACGAAGGATACGATCTCAAGACTCCCGCAGCTGTAGTTGATAAGTACGGCTGGGATGTAAGCAAGATTAAGGGTAACAGCACCATCCAGACTCTTAAGAATCTCGAGCCCATGCTTGAGCAGCTTAAGGCAGATGGTTACAAGTATCCTTATACTTCAGTTACCACCGCTATGTTCTATCGTTACTACATCGATCAGTTCGATTTCTTCACTCAGAACGCACTTTTCGCAGTAGATCGTGACACCAACAGCGTAATCAATCCTATCCAGACTGCTGAGTACAAGGAGTTCGTAACTCTTATGTCAGAGTGGGCTGAGAAGGGCTATATTTCACAGGATGAAGTTACCAAGGCTACCGATTCAAACGTTGCACAGTCTTCTGACTGGGGCTTCACTTGGTGGACTTGCGTTCCCGGTGACGAAGCTAACACCGAGAGCCGTGATAACCAGGATGAGTATGTAATTGATGGTGTTACCGGTAAGTACATGCACTCAACCACTACTCTTGGATCATGCTTCACTGTTAACTCTTCATGCTCAGAAGCTAAGGCTAAGGCAGCTGTAGAGTTCCTTGGATACCTTTACACCGATAACGAGATCGCTAACCTTTACACCTTCGGTATTGAGGGTGAGGACTACACCATCGTTGATGGCCGTGTAAATCAGACCTCTGAGAAGTACAACCATGCAGCATGGGAGTCAACCTCAGTTAAGGTTCTTACTCTTACTACCACTGAGGATGCTGATAAGGTTGAGCAGTATGTACAGATGAACGGTTCAGCAGCAACCTCTTGCGCAGCTGGTTTCAGATTCGACAAGAGCCCTGTAGAAGCTGAGTACACCGCTTGCATCTCTATCATGGATGAGTATGGTTACAACCTTGAGAACGGTGGATTCGCATCATCAGCTGTTGACGCTACCATCGCTGAGTATCAGTCAAAGCTTGACGCAGCAGGATACCAGAAGGTTCTCGCTGAGTTCCAGAAGCAGTATGATGCTTGGAAGAAGTAATTAGTTAAAAGACTAATTCTTTAGCAAACAAATAATATGGCCCGTCACCTATATGGTGGCGGGCTGTTTTTGTGCTGAGAGTGGAAAAAAACAGGCGGCCAACTTAAGTCGGCCGCCCGTTTTTTATGAGGGGGAGATAAAAGCAAATTAATTGTTCTTGCGGTACTCCAAAGGAGATGAACCGGTGGTCTTTCTGAAGCATTCACCGAAATAACTGGGGCTTGAGAAACCGGTCTCATAGCTGATGTCGGTGATTGATAAATCTGTAGTCTTCAGAAGCACGATACTCTGTTCAACTCGATAATCCTTGAGGAATTCAAAAGGAGTACGATTTACGTAGGTGGTGAAAAGCTTGGTACACATTGTCTTACCTACGCAGCCTGCTGAACTGATGTCCTCAAGAGTGATTTTTTCCTGATAATGAAGCTGAATGTACTCAATCATATCCTTGAGGGTGTTGAGGTGATGGTTAGGCTTAACTTTTTCTACAGGAGAACCTTTGCCATGCTCATATATACTCTGCCAGAGTCCGAAGAAAATCATCTGAATCTTTAATTCGGGATTTTCTTCCTGTGAAGCGTTATATATAGCTTCAATCTGGTCAAGGACTGTCTTCTGCCATGAGTTACTTTCGTCGAGGAACAAATATTTAAGAGCGGTATTCTTAATAACAGGCTCTACATAGGTTCTGTCGACATACTTTGATGCACAAAGAAGAAGGGGATGTAGAATGACGCAATACCATTCACAAGGGGTGTCATTGTCTGCAGCTGCAACATGAAGCTTTCTTGAATTGATGAATAGTCCCTGACCTTCCTTGAGGTTCATGGTTATTCCGTCAACGGTATAATAAATGCTTCCTCTTTTGACATATACGAATTCCACTTCATCGTGCCAGTGGTCGGTTACGCAGAAGGGATTGTTCTCGGGATATACATTCTTCTTGATGAAAGAGAAGAACCCGGGAGTTTTGTAAAGGAAAACCTGCGATCCGTCTTCTTTAACGCTGAAGTTGTGAAGCTGCTGCTTAGTGTCTTTAGTGTTTTTTGCCATAATGCTCCTTCGTTAGTTTTTAACAACTGATAATCGTTGCCATTTTCCTATTAAGTATCTTGTGTTACAGATTATTGCTACAGTGGTCCAGGTAAGTCCGCCGGCCCACCAGATTCCCATGACGCCAATGCCTGAAACAGATGTAAGTACGAATGAAAAAATTAATCGACAGGCAACTTCTGAAAGTCCGTTTATCAGTGAGAAGCGAGCATCGCCTACACCGTTTAAGACTCCTCTGGGAATATATATCAGGCCCAATGCAGCATACATAAAGCAGAGTATGCGCTGAGCCATGGCGCTTAAATTAATTACGACCTCTTCGGTAACAAATATTGATGCAATTTGTTTACTGAGTATATATACTATGGGGATCATTATCAGATTGTATAAACATACAAAAATAACCCCGCATTTGTAACCCTTCTTTACACGGTCGATTTTTTTTGCACCGAAGTTTTGACCGGAGAAGGTAGTGATTGAACTTGCCATCGCATTGTAGAACTGAGAAATTATGAGATCTACCTTTGAGGTAATGGTGTAAGAGGACATTGCAGTGTTACCGAATTTATTTACAACGCCCTGAAGTACAATCATTGATATAGCTATCATTGAGCTCTGAAGAGCAAGCGGAACACCGAGCTTAAAGGAATGCTTGATGATTCCGAAATTGGGCTTTATGTCTGCGCGCGACAGTTTGAAGTACGGTACCTTTGCACAGGCGTATATCAAACATATTACGGCTGACATCAGCTGGGCGATTACGGTTGCAAAAGCAACACCGAATACACCAAGATTAAGTACAATTACAAAAAGTAAATCCATTCCTATATTAAGGAAGCTTGATAATATGAGGAAATACAACGGTGTCTTCGAATCTCCGATAGCACGAAGTATTGCTGCAATTCCGTTATATATTCCTATAAATAATATTCCGCAGCAGGTGGTTCTAAAGTATACAACTGCCTGGTCCCTGATTATGCCCTCGGGAGCATTCAATAAAACCAGTAATGGTCTGGCTAAAACCACACCCAGTATAGTCACTATAACAGCTGCGCCGCATATTACATAAATCGCACTGGCTACGGTTTCTTTGATTTTTGCATCGTTGCCGGAGCCGAAGTACTGCGAAACGATGATTCCGATACCGTTTGCTAATCCGAAACATAGCGAGAAAAACAGAAAATTCAGCGATGCACAACAGCCTGTGGCTGCAAGGGCGTCGGCGTTTATATATTTTCCGACTATAATACTGTCAACCAGATTGTAAAATTGCTGGAACAGGTTTCCGATGAACAAAGGAGCCGCGAAGAGCAGGATGTGCCTGGCGGGGCTTCCGACGGTCATGTCGACAGTATTCTTTTTTCTCATATTACTGTTATTACTACTTGGCTTATCTTCAATTGAAGAATCGGCAGTTTTCTTGGTAAGATCTGCACTCATGTTTTGCCTCTATATGTTTTAGGCCGATTTGTATGAATGAAAACATTAATACAATGTGAAAATTAATTTTCAAACTCACACTTATCGGTTTAATCTTTGTATTGTGATAAAATAATATTCCATAAAAGTGATTAAAAAAATAGATTTAGACCATAAATATACAAAAATATTTCAGTAATTCGGAAAAAGTGAAAGAAAACTATTAAAAAATAATAAACTGTATATTTGAAACATGGTTATAATTTTATTTCAGCTTACATTTAATTCAATGAATATGAGTTTATTATTTATTAATTGTGGACGAGGTGCCGCTGTGGTAAAATATAAAGGAATATGCGGTAATGGGCATGTTATGCTTTGCATGATAATAATTAACAATTTACATATTATAAGGAGGCCTAAAAATGAAAAGAATCGGTATGCTTACCAGTGGTGGTGACTGTCAGGCGTTAAACGCAGCAATGCGCGGAGTTGTAAAGACTCTTGTACACAGTGGCGAAGAGGTTGAGGTTTATGGTTTTCAGGATGGATACAAGGGCCTTATCTATTGTAATTTCCAGATGCTGACCGGCAGCGATTTTTCCGGCATCCTTACTAAGGGCGGAACAATTCTCGGAACCTCACGTACTCCTTTTAAGATGATTGATGAGCCCACTCCGGAAGGACTTAATAAAGTAGAAGAGATGAAGCGCAATTATACAAAGCTTAAGCTTGATTGCCTTGTTATTCTCGGAGGAAACGGTACTCACAAGACTGCTAACAGACTCCGTCAGGAGGGTCTCAATGTAGTAACGCTTCCCAAGACAATTGATAATGACCTTTGGGGAACTGATATGACCTTTGGTTTCCAGAGCGCTGTAGATATTGCTACCAATGCAATTGATTGCATTCATACTACTGCTTCTTCACACGGACGTGTATTTATAGTAGAAGTAATGGGACACAAGGTTGGATGGCTTACACTTAATGCCGGAATGGCAGGTGGCGCAGATATCATTCTTCTCCCTGAAATTCCTTATGATGTTGACAAGGTAATCGAGAAGATTGAAGAACGCGATAAGAAGGGAAGCAGATTCACAATTATTGCGGTAGCAGAGGGTGCTATTTCCAAGGAGGATGCAGCACTTTCAAAGAAGGAATACAAGAAGAAGCTTGAAAAGCGTAAGGTTTCTGTATCATATGAGCTCGCTGACCAGATTCTCCAGAAGACCGGCAGAGAGGTAAGAGTAACTGTTCCCGGACATATGCAGAGAGGTGGAAGTCCCTGCCCTTACGACCGTGTATTTGCAAGCCGTCTCGGTGCTGAAGCAGGTAATCTGATTCTCAAGGGACAGTATGGTTTCATGGTTGGCTACAAGAACAGAGAAATCGTTAAGGTTTCGCTTGAGGATGTAGCAGGCAAGCTCAAGTATGTTGATCCCGATGCTTCTATTATTAAGGAAGCTAAGCTTCTCGGAATCAGCTTTGGTGATTAATTGATATAAAAGAGGTATGAAATGGGTTCTTATACAGCCCTGTACAGAAAATTCCGACCTGACAATTTTGGTGATGTTAAGGGACAGGAACATATAGTAACAACCCTGAAAAATCAGCTTAAGGCGGACAGAATCGGTCATGCTTATCTGTTTACGGGTACCAGAGGAACCGGTAAAACCACCGTGGCTAAAATCTTTGCCCGTGCAGTTAACTGTGAGGAACCTACTGAGAACGGACCCTGTGGCAAGTGCAAGACCTGTCAGGCTATTGCTAACGGAAGCAGCCTTAATGTGATTGAGATTGATGCGGCTTCCAATAATGGTGTAGATAATATCCGTGAAATTATTGATGAGGTATCTTATCGCCCTACTGAAGGAAAGTATAAGGTATATATCATCGACGAGGTTCACATGCTTTCTACAGGTGCCTTCAATGCAATGCTTAAAACTCTTGAAGAGCCTCCGGAGTATGTAATATTCATTCTGGCAACAACAGAAGTTCATAAGCTTCCGATTACAGTATTATCGCGTTGTCAGAGATATGATTTCAGACGAATTTCGATTGACACTATTGCGGACAGACTTAGAGATTTGATGGCGCAGGAAAATGTTCAGGTTGAGGAAAAAGCACTTAAGTACATTTCCAAAACTGCAGACGGTTCCCTCCGAGATGCTCTCAGCTTACTGGATCAGTGCATAGCCTTCCATCTTGGAGAGGTTCTTACCTATGATATGGCGCTGGATGTGTTGGGAGCTGTGGATACTGAGGTATTCAGTAAGCTTTTAAGAAGCTGTATTAAGGCTGATGTGAGCGGATGTATTTCGCTCTTGGACGAAGTAATTACACAGGGACGTGAACTGAATCAGTTTATTGTCGATTTTACCTGGTACCTTAGAAATCTGATGCTTGTGCAGACTTCGGACGGACTTGAGGATGTGGTAGATATGTCCACGGACAATCTCGCCAGACTCAAGGAGGAGGCCGAACTTATTGACCGAGAGCAGATTATCAGATACATTCACATATTTTCCGAGTTGTCAGGACAAATCAGATATGCTTCGCAGAAAAGAGTGCTTGTCGAAATAGCATTAATCAGACTGTGTAAGCCTTCGATGGATAAGGATAATTCAGCTATTCTCGGAAGAATACGTGCAGTTGAGATGAAGCTTGAAAACGGTGATTTTGTGGTGGCAGCAGCACCGACGGCAGCCGCACCTGCAGCAGGTGGAGGAGTGGCACAAAAGCCAAAGCAGATTCTTCCTGCAGCTATAAGTGATGACATTAAAACTATTATTACCAAGTGGAGAAGTATTCTTAAGTCACTGGATGATCCGATTGCTTCAGCATTGGAGAGCAGCAGACAGACCCTTGGCAATGACAACAAGCTGCTGATAGTGTTCGACAAGGGCGATGTAGCCTATGACAGAGTGATACGAGAAAGCTCAAAAGAAGCTATCGGACAGGCTCTCAACGATTTGGTTGGCAAGGAAGTAGCCTTTAATATTCAGGAGGCTGAAAGTCACAATCATTTCGAGGACGGAGTTGTGGATTTGTCAGCACTAATCAATTTCGAGGTCGAGACGGAGGAAGAATAATTCCTTTGCTTGAAAATAATTACATTTATTAATAAATAGAACAGGAGATTTTTTTATCATGGCAAAAAGAGGTGGATTTCCCGGCGGCGGAATGCCCGGCAATTATGCAAATCTTATGAAGCAGGCTCAGCGTATGCAGAGACAGATGGAGGAAAGCCAGAAGGAGCTTGAGACCAAGGAGTTTACCGCTACCGCAGGTGGTGGAGCTGTTGAGGTAAAGGTTAACGGAAGCAAGGAGCTTCTCAGCGTTAAGCTTGATCCCGAAATTGTTGACCCCGAGGATGTTGAGACCCTTCAGGATGCAATTGTAGCAGCACTTAACGATGCTATGAAGCAGGCAGACGATGCAACCAATGCTCTTATGGGCAACATAACCGGAGGATTACCCTTCTAATGGAGCTTTACAGCGGATACATTAATAAGCTTGTCGATGAATTGGCGGCCCTGCCCGGTATAGGAAGCAAGTCCGCTCAGCGATTGGCTTTTCATCTTATTAATATGCCTCAGGACAAGGTTGAGCGCCTTGCCAAGGTTATGACAGAGGCCAAGGCTAATGTCAGATATTGCAGTCAGTGCTACACATTAACTGACAGTGACATATGTCCCATATGCGCTAAGTCAAATCGCAATAAGCGTATGATTATGGTAGTAGAAAACACCAGAGATCTCGCGGCATATGAGAAAACACAAAAATATGAAGGCGTATATCATGTTTTACATGGTGCTATTTCGCCTATGATCGGAATCGGCCCGGGAGATATCAAGATAAAAGAGCTTGTGGAACGATGCGCGGGCGATGTAGATGAGGTTATTCTTGCAACTAATTCCAGCCTTGAAGGTGAGACTACTGCGATGTATATCAGTAAGCTTATCAAGCCTATGGGAATAAAGGTTACAAGAATTGCGAGCGGTGTGCCCGTAGGAGGCGATTTGGAGTATATCGATGAGGTTACTCTGTCTCGCGCACTTGACGGCAGACTTGAGATGTAAAAATTACAAATATTCTTATATTAACATCGAATATACTGATGTTTTGGGAGGACTAACATGGCAGTAACTCAGGAAGTATACGGAAAGAGCCGTGACGGCAGAGATATTATTCTTTATACAATTACCAACAGCAAGGGAATGAAGGCACAGGTTACCAACCTTGGTGCTATCCTTGTATCGCTTTGGGTACCTGATGCATCAGGTAAGGCTGAAGATATCGTACTCGGCTTTGACACTGCAGAAGAGTACTATGACAACTCATGTTTTTTTGGAGCAACCATCGGACCCAGTGCCAACAGAATCGGTGATGCTTCTTATGAAATAGACGGAATTTGCTACGAGCTTGATGACAATGATGGCGGCAATAATCTTCACAGTCATTTTGAGCTTGGATATCACAAGAGAATGTGGGATGCTGAGACTTCAGAGGATAGCGTTATTTTCTCAATCTATGATCCCGCTACACTCGGATTCCCCGGAGTAAAGGAGATTACTCTCACTTATTCGTTGACTGAGAATAATGAGCTCAAGCTTCATTATTATGGTACCAGTGACCAGCCTACTATTATCAATCTTACCAATCATACATATTTTAACCTCGATGGACACGACAGCGGAAGTATTGTTGACCACGAGATTAAGCTTAATTGTGCAAAGTATACCCCTACTGTTCCCGGATCAATTCCTACCGGAGAAATTGCTGACGTAGCAGGTACTCCTATGGATCTGACTTCATTTACCAGAATCGGTGATTACATTGATGACGATTTTGATCAGCTTGAGATGGCAGGCGGATACGATCACAACTTCTGCATTGACGGTTACGACAAGAGTCTTAGAGAGACTGCAACAGTTAAGGCAGCAAAGAGCGGAAGAGTAATGAAGGTTTATACAGACCTTCCCGGAGTACAGTTCTATGCAGGCAATTTCATTAAGCCTCAGACCGGTAAGGGCGGATGCACCTACAACAAGAGAGGCGGACTTTGCCTTGAGACACAGTATTATCCTGATACTGTAAATCACGATAATTTCCCTTCATGCATCTTTGGTGGAGAAGGTGAGGACGAGAAGATTTACGATACAGTTACTGTTTATGCATTTGAGTAATACGCACTGAAAATAAATCGGAAGCAGTATGCATTTCTATTATGAAATGTATGGATTAATTATATGTTCAATAAAAATCAAAGCTCGGGGCGTGCCAATGAGTCGGGTGACTATAAGGACAAAATCCGAGTTCACAGAACAAAAAAATTATATCGTGCGTTGTTGATTATTGTGGTTGTAGGAGTGGTGGCTCTTATTGTGCGCTTGCAATATGTTAATCATGTGTATACCGGTTATGAGATTGCAAACAGTGTAGAGCGTAACAGCACCTATGATTCCGTTGATATGCGTTTGGGAAAATCTATTCTTACTTATAGTAAGGACGGAGCGCATTGCGCAGATTCCAAGGGTAATGTTTTGTGGAATCAGACCTATGAGATTCAGGATCTCAAGATGGCAACAGCCGGAAGCATTGTGGGAATCGCAAGCTATAACGGTCGTAATATCTTTATTCTCAACGAGAATGAGCAGATGTGTCGTATCACTACAACTATGCCCATAAGAGATTTGTGTGTTGCTGAAAACGGAACCAGTACTGTTGTTATTTATGATACCAATGTAACTTATCTCAATACCTACAATTCTGAAGGTAATATGATATTTAACGGACAGACGCATATGTCCAACAGCGGATATCCTGCCGCAATAGGCTTGTCACCCAACGGTAAAATGCTTGCAGTAGGCTATATGTATGTAGATGCCGGTACTGTCAAGACTACAGTCGCTTTTTACAATTTCGGATCGGTAGGAGATAACTATACCGATTATCTTGTGAGCGGCTTTGATTACACCGATTTGATTGTTCCGCAGGTTGGCTTTTTGAGCAACAGCATGGCTTATGCTATCGGCGACAATCGTATTATGTTTTATTCGGGTGATGAGCAGCCCACTGTAAAGGCAGAGTATTTATTGGAGCAGGAGATTCTTTCTGCATTTTCGGGAAACGGATATCTGGGAGTTGTATTTGCGGCTAACAGCGAGGATGGCCGTTATCGTATGTCGATTTATAATAATTCCGGTGAACTTAAGGGCGATTATTATTTTGATATCGATTATACAGATATATTTTTCGAGAAAAATACTTTTGTTGTTTACAATGAGAGTGAATGCCTTATCAGAACCTATGACGGCAAGGATAAGTTCGTAGGTACATTTGATATGAGTGTGCATGTAATGATGCCTACTGATAAAGCGTATTGTTATGTTATAGCAGATGATAAGACTATAGAGACTATTCAGCTCAATTAATTTTACGGAGAATAGGATGAAGGCAAGAAGATTCATCGCAGTAATCGCAATAATGTTGATATCGATTATATCAATAATGGGTTGCGGAAAAACAACAACTGAAGAGGATAAAACAATTACTATCGGCATATGTCAGTTGACCGAGCATGATGCGCTGGATGAAGCTACAAGAGGCTTTATTGATGCGATAAAGCAGGAGCTGGGGGACAAAGTAGTTGTTAATGTGCAAATCGCTGAGGGAACAGTTGAGTCCTGCCGTGAAATCACAGATAAATTTGTGACGGACGGAGTGGATTTGATTATGGCCAACGCTACACCGGCATTGCAGGCGGCTACCGAATCGACGGGAACAATTCCTATCGTGGCTACTTCTGTTACTGATTACAGTACTGCTTTGGGAATTCGTAAATGGAGCGGAATAACAGGTATTAATGCGACCGGAACTTCCGATTTGGCTCCGATTGCCGAACAGGCTGAAATCATTTATGAGATTGTGCCTGATGTCAAGACGATAGGTATATTGTACTGCCTGGCAGAAAGTAACTCTGTATATCAGGCAGAGACTATGGCGGCAGAACTGGAATCTCGTGGTGCAAATTGCAGATTCTATACAGTTAAGAGCGCGGACGAAATAGAAGCTGTTGCCCGAAAGGCAGCGGCTGAAAATGATGTCCTTTATATGCCCACAGACAATACCCTTGCTTCAAGGGCAGACGAATTGAAGCGGATTTTTGTAGATGCGGGAATACCTGTAATCGCCGGTGAAGAAGGTTTGTGCAAGGCAGGAGTGGCTACACTTTCTATCAGCTATTACAACATTGGATTTAATGCGGGCTTGATGGCAGCAGATATTATCAAGAATAACTCGGAGCCGGGTTTGATGGAGATTAAGTATGCCGACGAGTATGTAAAAAAGTACAATCCGGAGAACGCAGCGGCCCTTAATTTGGATATCCCTACGGATTACATGAGAATTGAATAGTGGTGATTGCATATGACTAATCGTGATTCCAATAAGAAAAGATATGCGAATAAGAGAATATTCACCGGCGCCATAATTAGTATGGCGGCGGTTTTTCTCGTTACTATACTTAACCTTGTTATGCTGTACAAAATGCTGCAGCGACAGGTTACTGAACTTGGTACCCAGAATATTGCTAATATGCAGAACAATCTTCAGACACTTCAGGATGATGCTGCATATATGACCAGAGCTCTGGCTGAGGAAGCACAGTCCCTTGTGGATGAGGGGGCAACAGAGGCAGAGCTTAGGGAGTGGGTGACTAAAAACAGTGAGCGTCAGCAGAAGCTTACTGACGGCTATTGCTTTAATGTATGCTATACAAGCCCTGACTTAATTATCGTTCCGGGCTATGAAGTGGCTGAAGGTTTTGATATACATAGCAGAACCTGGTATGACGGTGCACTTGAAGCCGGTGTCGGCAAGGTTTATATATCGGAGCCTTATGTTGATTTAGCTTCGACCAAGGTTTGCTATACTTCAGTAGTTTTGTTGAAGGATGGTATCAGCACTGTTTCTTTGGATTTTACTATGGAAGCTACTCAGAGTATGATTGCGGCTCTCGAAGGTGAAAACGGAGAGGCTATCATTGTTAACAGTGAGAAGCTACTGATGGGTTGTGCCAATGCGTCTATCTTGGGAAGCAAGCTTGCGGATTACTATCCCGATTATGTTGATGTGCTTGATAACCTCGAGAAGAGCTCTGATAAGATAGGCCATATAGATGATGGAAAGAATACAGTATTTTACTGTGTAACTGATAACGGATGGTGTCTGGTTTATGTCTTGGACAAGATGGAGCTTTTTGCAGATACCTATATGTCTATGCTTCGCAATATCATTTTGTCGAGTGTATTGCTGGTGGTAATTGTCATTTTGATGGTCAATAATATGCGCAGCCATCGTCGTATTAAGGAAGCACTGGATGACCGAGAGCAGTTTTTCAACAATATATCCGGGGAACTCAAGAACCCTGTAAGCAGAATTCTTGTTGAGAGTAATCCGGAGAATATGGAAAACAGCGTCGACACGGAAGAAAATATGAAGGCTATCCGTGAATCTGCGATGAAACTGTCCGGACTGGTTGACAATATGCTGGCATATTCGGGAATTCAAGGTGGCAGTAAAACTGAAAAGAAAAAGAAACTCACTCATCAGAAGAACAAGGCAATGGGAAAGCTGGGCTCCCTAGCGGTTATTCTTTTGGTATTTTGTATAATTATTGACGGTATATTTGCGTTCCGCATGATGCGAGCTCAGGCCAATTCAGAGATGGAGCGTAATGTTGAGGTCGCGTCGGCCAAGCTCACCAGATGGATGACCAGCCGTAAAAACGCAACGGATATGCTGGCAAAAACCATCGAAGCTAATCCTTCTGTTATGGATGATTATGATGGCTTTGTTGCCTTCCTTGAAAAGCTTTGTGAGGAAAATGAGGATGTATCGCTCATATATGTGGGTAATGCCAATAACAAGCCGTCTGTAGTAATGAGTGACGGATGGGTGGCTGAAACAGGTTATATTGTTCAGGCATACTCTTGGTATTCGCAGGCCTTGAATGACGAATCGGGTTATGCTGTTTCTCAGCCCTTCTTTGACACCACAGTACGTGCTTATTGCGTGACAATTTCCCGCCCTATGTATGACAGTAAGGGTAAATTCCTGGGTGTGCTGGGAATGGACTATACTCTTGATAGCATTACCTCGGAGTTTGAGGCGGAATATGATGAAGTGGGATATGCCTTCCTTGTTACGGATAGTGGACTTATCATCAATCATCCCAATGGAGAGTATGCTATTTCCACCTCCAACAGAGTCGATGTCAGATCCTTGAACTATTATGAGGCTATGACCTCTGACGGATATAAGACCATCAGAGATTATGACGGAAAAATAAAAATGTGTATTTCGAAGTCTGAAAGTATATCAGGCTTTAATGTAGTGCTGTTAAGAAAGGCCAATGTAATAATCGGAGCGGCGGCACTTACCAGTATTGTCTTTATTCTTATACTGATTACATGCATTATTCTTATTGCTATTCTCGGACGCAGAATGGCTAAATGGTACGAAACTACCAATGAGGGGCTGCAGAATGCCGTGGAGAGAGCAACGGCAGCAGATAAGGCAAAAATGCAATTCCTTGCACAAATCAGCCATGAACTCAGAACTCCTATTAATGCTGTATTGGGTATGGACGAGCTTATTATGCGTGAGAGCGACGATTCGGATATACTCGGATATGCGACAGATATTCAGACTGCCGGCCATAATTTGCTTGAGCTTGTAAACGGATTGCTTGATTTTTCAAAAATTGAAAATGGCAAGATGACTCTTCAGGAGGTAGAATACAATACCTCGTATATGCTCAAGAATACTCTTAATTCCGTAACTGACAGAGCGAGAAGGGCAGGGCTTGAGCTTATTACAGATATCGATCCTCAGCTACCTTCACTGCTTTACGGTGATGATTTGAAGGTGAGACAGGTGGTAGTAAATCTGCTTACCAACGCAATTAAGTATACTCCCGCGGGAAGTGTGACGTTTACGGTTAAGCTTCTTTCTGTTAAGGACAAGGATGCATCTATATTCTTTTCTGTTAAGGACACCGGTATAGGCATCAAGCCTGAAGACAGGGATAGTCTCTTTAAGTCTTTTAGCAGACTCGACCAGGAGAAAAACAGAACGATTGAGGGTACCGGACTCGGACTTTATATTGTCAACAAGATCCTTAAGATGATGAATACCCGATTGGAATTAGATTCTGTATACGGAGAGGGATCAGATTTCCACTTCACAGTTGTGCAGAAGGTAATCGACAGTATAGCTGTCGGTAGCTTGGCTGACGGAGAGGGAGATAAGGGAACTGCTGTACAGAACAAGGCTGCGAGATTTTTGATAGCACCTGAAGCGAGAGTACTTGTGGTGGATGATAATGCTGTTAATCTCAAGGTTGCTCAGGGATTGCTCAAACGAAATGAGCTTAAGGTGGATACGGTTGACAGCGGAAACGCATGCCTTGAAAAACTCAGAGAGGATAATAAATACGATATTATTTTCCTTGATCATATGATGCCGGTGATGGATGGCGTTGAGGTATTAGGACATATCAGAAGTGAGGGATTAATCTCCGGTGATGTGCCTGTTATTGTAATGACTGCAAATGCAATAAGCGGTGCTCGTGAGGAATATATGGAGCTAGGCTTCGATGACTATATTTCTAAGCCTTTGGATGTGAGTGTGTTGGAGAGTGTTCTGGCAAAATGGCTCCCTGACGGCAAAGTGGACTACAAGACTGTTGGTGAGAAGAAGTCTAATTCAGACAAGAATACCTCGACATCAAATAAGTCTGCAGCTGAAGGTGATTCACATGTAGAGAAAAAGACTGACGCTGACAGCATAGCTGATGAATTTGCGGAAATAAGAATTGTAACCATAGAGGATCTCGAGGATGAGGTCGTGTCTTCGGATGAAGAAAATGATGAGTTTACCGAGGCGGATAAGATTTATTTTGGAGATAATATACCCGAAGTGGATCTCGAGGTGGGAAGTAAATATGCATCAGGAAGCCGAAGCTTCTACATAGAAATAGTAGCTGAGATGATTAAGACTAAGGCTGACGAGGAGCTGCAGGGCTTTTTCAATGCACAGAACTATACCGATTACAAGGTGAAGGTGCATGCTATGAAGAATAATCTAAAAACAGTCGGCGCAGTCAAACTTGGCGAGGATGCTTTTGCGTTGGAAACAGCAGCTAAAGAGGAACGCATAGATTTTATCAAAGAAAATCACGAGGCATTTAACAGTGCATATAAAGCAGTGATGAGTAAATTAGAGGGTTGGATTAACAGATAATTTCGCAGGTTGAGGGGATAGAAAATCTCTGTGTTTTGAAATGATTACAGATGAGAATATAGGGATTTTGAATGTTCCGCTTTAAGAGGGAATACAAATGAATAAGAGGATTTTGGCCGGAATACTGTGCTCGGTGCTGATATTGGGAACAACAATTAATGTATCGGCAGAAGAAGCAGATGCTGCAATTGATGGCGGAGAAGTATACGAAGAGGTGTATGAGGAAGCTACCGAAGATACGCTTGAAGAGGTGTACGGAGAAGGCGCTGAAGATACGCTTGAAGAGGTGTGCGAAGAAGCATGCGAAGATTCATATGGCGAAGTGCGCGAAGAAATAAGCGAAGATACATTTGAAGCATTATATGATGAAGTGGCAGATTACTCGCAGGAGGAA
>JAKSRU010000029.1 GCA_024403475.1 Lachnospiraceae bacterium
CGAATCATGAAAGGAGGTACTGCATAAGTAAATCCCTTATCAATCATGAAATCTCTTGCATAGCTGATCATTGCACTATGAAGTCTTGCTGCATCACCGAGAAGATAATAGAAACCGTTACCGCTGGTGCGTCCGGCTGCATCCTTATCAATACCTTCGATGCTCTCAAGAATATCAGCATGGTAAGGAACCTCGAAATCAGGAACTACAGGCTCACCGAACTTCTCGATTTCAACATTTTCTGAGTCATCCTTACCTACAGGAACTGAAGGATCTACGATGTTGGGAATCTTCATCATAATCTTGGTAACCTTCTCCTGGAGTTCAGGCTCGATTACTTCAAGCTCTGCAAGACGCTTAGCATTAGCAGCAACCTCTGCCTTCTTAGCTTCAGCTTCTTCCTTCTTACCCTGTGCCATGAGTGCACCGATTTCCTTAGAAATCTTATTCTTAGCAGCACGGAGATCATCAGCCTCCTGCTTAGCCTTTCTACTCTGAAGATCAAGTTCAATTACTTCATCAACAAGAGGAAGCTTCTCATCCTGGAACTTCTTCTTGATGTTTTCCTTAACTACTTCAGGATTCTCGCGTAAAAACTTAATATCAATCATTTCTTACTCCATTCCCGGCTTTGCCGTTTATGACATTAGTGTCATATTTATATCTTATATAAATTATTTTCCGGTAAATATATCGGATATTATTTCATTAACTGAAGTTCTACTTCCTTAGCCTGTGTAAGTGCTTCAAACTCTTCATCACCAAGTTCAATCTCACAGGTTCCGTTTACTATCTCTTTTGAATAACAATAATTGCCATTCAAGCTGTGTACTGAATTAATCAGGAATCCATTATTATTCTCATCAAGTACAACCAATACGAAGCTGAGCTGACCACCCATCTGATTGAATGCATCATACTTTACGAGCGACATCTTTTGATAAGATTTTTCGAGCCTTCTGTAAATATTTCTGATATTGGTCTTGTGCTGATTGACAGTGGTCATCATATACTCATTGTCTTCAAAAAGCTTGGCCAACTCTTCCTCAAGACTCTCTCCATCTTTACCGCTGCAAAGTCTCTTGAGCCTGTATTCCATCTGCTCGATTCTCTTCTTGTTTTTTGTCTGCATTATGATTAACACCAATAATGCAACAATCACCAACAAAAGAACAATAATAATGTAAGCCGGATCAATATTTGCTAATCCTATAGCCTTTAAGATCTTGCTTTCCATATTCTATTACTTTCTATTATTTATTCTCGTCTCTTGTAAGAATATATACAAACTTATCGAATTCATCATGATTGTAGAAATCGATGGTTATACTTCCTGCACCCTTACCCTTGGCATTAATTGATACCTTTGTACCAAGTGCCTGCTTAAGCTGCTCCTGCTTCTCATTATAAATAAGAAGAAGCTGCTCATCAGTTGCGGGTTTAATCTTTCCGGGTTTATCTAAATTCTTAACAAGCTTCTCAAGTTCACGAACACTAAGCTTTTTATCAAATGCCTGCTGGGCAATTTCATACTGCTTCTTAGGATCTTCAATAGCAATAAGTGTTCTAGCATGTCCTTTACTCAGCATTTCATCAATAACCATCTGCTGAACATCAGGACATAATTTCAAGATTCTCATCGAGTTGGTAATTTCCGATCGGCTCTTACCCACTCTGGTTGCAAGATCATCCTGCTTCAAATTACATTCTTCTATTAATTTTTTATATGCCTGAGCTTCTTCAATAGGATTCAGATTTTCTCTCTGAATATTCTCTATGAGTGAAACCTCAAGAATTTCCTGTTCACTGGTATAGTGCTTGATGATTACAGGAACTTCCTTAAGTCCTAATAATCTTGATGCACGCCAACGTCTTTCACCGGCGATAATCTGATAAAAGGTTCCTCTGTCCTGAACAATAATGGGTTCAATGATTCCGTGCTCTTTGATAGAATCTGCAAGTTCCTGAAGCTTATCCTCATTAAAATTATTACGGGCCTGATCTTTATTAGGCTCAATCTTGGTAAGCTTCATCATTGTAACACCGCCCTCTGTATTGGCAGGTGCTTCTGCTTTAACTTCACTCTTTTCTACAGGAGCCTCATCAATAGAACCTAACATAGAACTAAGTCCTTTTCCCAAGCCCCTCTTACCTGATGATTTTTTTGCAGGTGTTGTTTTATTTGTATTATCTTTAGCTGCCATAATTGCTCCAATTATAAACCAATGTTTTTAGTTGCTAAAATAATCTGCCTTTTTTGTCGCTGTTATGCTCCAATACTTCTCTTGCAAGTGCTCTGTATGCTTCTGCTCCGGTAGACTTATCATCATAAACCGTAATAGGAACTCCATGGCTGGGAGCTTCTGCAAGTCTTACATTTCTTGGAATCATAGTATTATAAATGTTATGAGTAAGATTTTCCTTAACACTATCTACAACATCATTAGCAAGATTGGTTCTGCTATCATACATAGTAAATACTATTCCATCAATTACCAATTTCTTATTAAGCTTCTGTCTTACAAGATTAATGGTATGAATCAACTGACTTACTCCTTCAAGTGCATAGAATTCACACTGAATAGGAACAATAACACTCTGTGCTGTAGTCATTGCATTGATGGTCAACATATTAAGTGAAGGAGGACAATCAATGAAGATATAATCATATTCATCTTCTATATAATCGATTTCCTTCTTAAGTACATACTGCTTGTCATCCATATCAATTAATTCTACTTCTACACCGGCAAGATTTACATTAGCAGGGATGAGAGAAACATTCTTTGCTACATCCTTGATAACACATTCCTGTGCAGTACACTCTTCAAGAATCAATTCATATACAGTATTTTCTACATCATTCTTATCAACACCAAATCCACTGGTGGTATTACCCTGCGGATCCATATCTACAACCAATACTTTCTTACCTGTTTCAGCTATTGCTGCAGCAAGATTTATCGATGTAGTAGTCTTTCCAACTCCACCTTTTTGGTTAGCGATAGCTATAATTTTACTCATTTGCTACTCCAATCTCATAAACATTTCAAAAAATGCTTATCTATTATATCATGTGAAACATATATAATCTATAATTTGTAATTTTGAAATTACGAATTATTTCTATTATTTTTTCAAAAATACATAATTATTTACTATTTCAGCGGATCCTTTGAAGGAGTTCCGGCCTTACGAGGATACTTCTTAGGTGTTTCTTTTTTCTTATCTATGATCATAAAGGTCCTATAAATCTCTGTTTCAGGAAGAACAAATTCTATCTGAGTATTTATTTTTCCACCTAATATTCCAATAGCCTTTTCTGCTACAGCCAATTCCTCAGACAATTTTTCAGACTTATATGATATAAACTTACCACCAACCTTAACATAGGGCAGGCAATATTCAGACAAAGTTGCAAGATTTGCTACTGCTCTGGATACGCATAAATCATATTTTTCTCTCAACTGTCCTGCTTTTGCATAATCCTCAGCCCTACCATGCAAAGCTTCAATATCCTTTAATTCAAGTTCATTAATTACCTCGTTCAAAAATCCTACACGCTTATTTAAAGAATCCAGCAAAGTAATCTTTAAATTAGGATAAGCTATTTTAAGAGGAATACCGGGAAAACCTGCACCGGTACCAATATCTATTATTTCAATTTTCTTGGTAATATCAATTGCTTTGATTAAAGATATTGAATCTACAAAGTGTTTTACTATTACTTCGTCGAATTCAGTAATAGCAGTAAGATTCATTACTTCATTCCATTTGATAAGCATTTCATAATATTTGATGAACTGCTCATACTGATTATCTGTTAATTCTATACCCAGTTGTTCAGTCATTGATTTGAACTTTGTTAAATCATAGCTCATATTATTGGCCTTTCATTACATTCTTATATGTAAATACAAGATGTTGGGTTCATTATATTCTATTATTAATCATATAATATATGATAAATACTATCGATATTTCTATATATAGTATCAATGTATTATCATTACTTTAGCTTTCTTTTCTTGTAAATTTTATATTTATATAGGTTATATAACCTACGCTTTACAAGATTTAGTGTTCAAATGTTTCACGTGAAACATATATAGTACTTATATTTGGTATTTCAAAACGTATCTTTAAAATGTTTCACATGAAACATTTTTAATCAAAACACTATATATAGAACATATAAAAATAAGTAATATTGAAATACATAACTATATATTGTGTTTCAGAACTTACTATCTGTTACCTCTTTCAAGATAAACAAGTAATACTGATACATCTGCCGGAGATACACCGGATAATCTTGAAGCCTGTCCAATAGATAAAGGTTTAAATTCCTTAAGTCTTTGTCTTGCTTCAATTCTTAATGAAGGAACATCATCATAATTCAAATCAGCAGGAATCTTACGATTTTCCATTTTAATGAAATGTTCTACCTGTTTTTTTTGTCTTTCAATATAACCTTCATATCTTAATTCAATTTCAACCTGTTCAATTACATCATCTTTTAACTCAGGTCTATTAGGATCTATCTCTGCCATATCTTTATATGATATTTCAGGACGACACAATAATGATGCAAGACTAACACCCTGGGTAAGAGCAGAACTATTATGATTAGCAAGGAATTCACTTACCTGCTTATTAGCTCCTACCATTACTGATTTTAGTCTGGTAATTTCATCTTTTATCTGTTTTTCTTTTTCACATAAATTATCATAAGTTTCACGTGAAACCAGACCAACCCTATAACCATACTTTCTTAATCTCAAATCAGCATTATCCTGTCTGAGTAATAATCTGTATTCAGCTTTTGAAGTCATCATACGATAGGGTTCTCTATTATCTTTAGTTACCAGGTCATCAATTAAAACACCAATGTAACTTTCAGATCTATCAAGAATTAAAGGTTCTCTATTAAGAACATACATAGCAGCATTTATACCGGCAATTAATCCCTGAGCAGCTGCTTCTTCATATCCACTACTTCCATTAAATTGACCACCGGCAAAAAGACCATTTACTTTTTTAAACTGCAAAGAATTATATAATTGTTTTGCATTAATACAATCATACTCAATTGCATATGCATTTCTCACAATTCTGCAATTTTCCAAACCGGGAACAGTTCTATACATTGCCTGCTGTACATCTTCAGGAAGTGAACTTGACATACCATCAACATATACCTCATCTGTATATAAACCTTCCGGCTCAAGGAATACCTGATGTCTATCTTTATCTGCAAATTTAACTACCTTGTCTTCAATAGATGGACAATATCTGGGACCGGTTCCTTCAATAATTCCTGCATAGATAGGAGAACGATCAAGATTTGCTCTTATAATTTTATGAGTATCTTCATTGGTATATGTTAACCAGCATGATACCTGTTCTTTCTGTACAGATTCAGGATCAGTTGAAAATGAAAAAGGTACTACTCTTTCATCACCCTTTTGTTCAGATAACTTTGAGTAATCAATTGTCTTACCATCCATACGGGCAGGAGTACCTGTTTTGAATCTTCTCAATTCAATTCCCATATTTCTGATTGAATCAGATAAATGAGTAGCTGCCTGTAAACCATTAGGTCCGGTATAAGTAATAGCCTCACCACAAAGACATCTTGCATTGAGATATGTACCGGTACAAATAACTACTGCTTTACAATTATAAGTTGTTCCTGTATAAGATCTGACTCCGATTATTTTTTTATCAGCAAGAGAAGTATAAGCAGATACATTAGTACTATTTATGACAGTTGTGTCATTTTTACTATTATCATCTCCACAACAGTCATTATTTATACTCTCCCATAAAATCTCACATACCTCACCCTGCTTAATAGTAAGATGTTCTTGATTTTCGAGAATTTGTCTCATACTTTTAGAATACTGCTGCTTATCAGCCTGGGCACGAAGTGAATGAACAGCCGGGCCCTTGGAGATATTAAGCATCTTAGACTGGATAAATGTCTTATCAATATTTTTACCCATTTCTCCACCGAGAGCATCAATTTCTCTTACCAGATGTCCTTTTGAAGATCCACCAATATTAGGATTACAAGGCATCAATGCTATACTATCTACACTAACTGTAAAAATAATTGTTTCAAGACCAAGTCTGCTACAAGCTAAAGCTGCTTCACAACCGGCATGTCCTGCACCAATTATTACTACATCGTAGTTTTCTACAAGCTTATTATTCAGGGTTAAATTACTATTAGCGCTCATTTCAAACTTCCTTAAATGTCAAATTTACTGGATTTCAAACTTATTAAATTTCAAACCTTAATATATTTCTATTTCAAAATAAACTTACTTACGAAAAATCTTTTTCTGCAACAAATTGAACAACCTATTAAATGGTATTGCAATTAATGTGCAACATATAATTGCCAATAATATAAAAATATATTTATTAATATTAAACATAGCTAATGTTCTTAAAACTATTCCCTGAAAAGCATATATTTCAAGAGAAATAATTCCATAGAACTTACTTACAGGATTTACTATTATACCCTTTGCATGATTCATAGAAAATCTCGCTATAGTAATAATAGAAATTATAAAAAATAATCCGGAAACCGTATAAACCATTGGAACTGCAACATTAGGTATAAGGTATAAATATCTTCTGATTGATATTAATCCTGCAGCAAAAATTAAAAAACTTACTATAAAAATCAAAACATGAAATTTAGATAATGCTTTATCAATAAATTCCTTATTACGAGCAAATAAAATACCGAATACAAAGAATATAACAGGTGTATATAAATATTCAGGAGTACCACTTAAATAATTAAAAACATAAAATCCAATGGCAAGTAATGCAATAAATAATGATCTCAGTTTGCTTATTTTTACGAACTTAAATATTAAATAGAATACAATGTACATAAGTAAATTTAACTGAAGATACCAGCCAAAACTTATTACAGTACCACCATATGTTAATGTATATAATAATTCCTTAAAACTATGAACTATACCAAGACATAAGTCATAAACAAAATATATAGCTGCTAAAATACAATAAATAAAATAGAATGAAAGTATTCTCTTAAAAGGAAACTTCTTCAGATATTCATCACCTTTCAAAGATAATGATTCATACAATCCAAAACCTGAAATAAATATGAACATTGCTACCGAATAATATCCTAAATATTTGAATACCATTTCTATTTTTGTATTAACAAAAATACCTGTAAATTGATATAAATGATGAAATAAAACACACAAAGCAAAGTATCCTTTGAGACAATCAAAGCATATCTTTGATAAATATGACATTTTACCATTATCTAATTTGCCATTACCTAATTTTTTATTAACTGATTTACTATCTAATTTATCATTCATATCTAAAATCTATTATGTTAAATTTATTTACCTAAACAGAATTTTGAAAAGATTTCAGTAGCTAAATCGTCCTCTATCTCTTCACCTATTATTTTGCCGAGAGATGAATATGCATCCATTAAATCTATGCTGTAAAAATCTTCTTCCATATCATTATCAATACTGTTTCTTACATTCATAAGTCCGGTAAGACAATCTTCAAGACACTCTTTATGTCTGATATTTGTAATGACAATCTGGTCTGAATTTTTGATTAATCCTGAGCAGAACATATCATTTATAATATTTCTCAATTCATCAAAACCTGTACCTGTTACAGTTGAAAAATTGATAATAGGATAACCGTTAACATTATCTACCAGCGACAATAATATATTATTATCCTTTGCCGCATCATTATTAATCAGATCATTTTTATTTAGAATTACTATTCCCTTCTTATCGGGGAACATTTTAATTAATTCAATATCTTTATGAGATATATCAGAGGATACATCAACAACATATAAAATTAAATCAGCATTTTGAGCAGCTTCTCTTGCCCTTTCAACACCAATTGCTTCTACAGTATTTTCAGTCTCTCTTATGCCGGCAGTATCAATGAGCTTCAGACTGACATCATCAATTTTTACATATTCTTCAAGGGTATCTCTTGTAGTTCCGGCAATTTCAGTAACAATAGCTCTATCATTTCCTAAAAGGAAATTCATGATTGAAGATTTTCCTGCATTCGGTTTTCCAAGCAAAACAGTAGATATTCCATCACGTAAATATCTTCCGTTTTTATTAGAATCAATCAATTTATTGACTTCTAAAATCCAACCGTTCAAGGCTTCTGATAATCTGTCATTATATCCATCAAGTGAAATATGTTCAGGATCATCAAGTGCCGATTCTATAAAAGCAATTTCATAAAGAATTGCTGCTCTAAGCTCTTTAATTTTTTTTGATATAGAACCTGAAAGCTGATTTAATGAAGCCTTTAATGAAGATTCACTTTTTGATGAAATGACATCCATTACTGCTTCTGCTTCAGATAAATCAAGTCTTCCATTCAAAAAAGCTCTCTTTGAAAATTCACCCGGTTCAGCCATTCTTGCTCCGGCCTTTAATACCTCAAGCAATACTCTTTTAATAACATAAACTCCACCATGGCAATTAATTTCTACAGTGTTTTCACCTGTAAATGATTTTGGAGCAAGCATTACTGAAACCAAACATTCATCAATTATACTTTCATCATCCAATGAATGAATAAAACCATAATTGATAGTATGACTGGCAACAGATAATAAAAACTGTTTACCTGCTTTATTAAAGAATATTTTGTTTACGATATTTACCGCATCAGGACCACTAACTCTGATAATACCTATTCCTGATTCAGATAAAGCAGTAGCTATTGCAGCAATTGTTTCGTTATTTATCATTATCTCTCCAAAATCAATATAAAAAATAAAATGATTAATAAACCAAATTTATATATAATATCAACATTTACTATCAAGTATTCTAATTTTATAAAAAGCAAAAATACCCGATTCTATGAAATTATATCACAGAACCGGGCATATCAATATTTGAATTTATAAATATTAGTATCTGTTTCTTGAATATGAATTCTTTACATCATCCTTCAAAGTAACAACTACCTTACGGTTAGGCTCTTCACCTTCACTGTGAGTAGTAACATACTTATCATTTTGAAGTGCTGAGTGAATAATTCTTCTCTCATAAGGATTCATAGGCTCAAGTGCGAAAGAACGACGAGTTCTCTTAACCTTGAAAGCAACATTCTTTGCAAGATTTTCAAGAGTCTCCTTTCTTCTTTCTCTATAATTTTCAGTATCAATCTTTACTCTTATATAATCCTCGCTATCCTTATTGATAACAAGTGAAAGAAGGTACTGAAGTGAATCAAGAGTAGCTCCTCTCTTACCGATAAGAACACCCATTTCATCACCGCTAAGATCGATATTGATGCAATTATCTTCCTTATCAAGGGTAATATCAATTGCAACTACCATATTCATTGACTTAAATACATCATCAAGGAACTTCTTAGCAATCTCTTCTACTGAATCTTCCTTAACAGCAGCCTTGATAACTGCAGCTTTAGAACCAATACCCAAAAATCCGGTTGATCCCTCTTCTACAACTTCATATACAAGCTTATCACTTGTAATACCTAACTTCTGGCAAGCTTCAGTAATAGCATCATTTACAGTTTTTGCAGAAAACTCTGTATATTCCATTACAATTACCTCTTACTTATTATTCTTTTCATTAAAATTCTTAACTGCGTTTGCTTTTGCCATCATACTTCCGCCTGATGAACCTGAAGACTTAGGTGATTCCTTATCAGATACATTACCTGCCTTCTTAGCAATATCACTATTTCTTCTTACATATGAAGAAGTTGTATTACTTGACTTATTTGAAGAATTATTCTTAGAAGAATTATTTGAGTTACCTGAAATATTTCTGGTATTCATACTTGCATAAGCATTGAGCTTCTCCTGAGTAGCCTTACGCTTAGCAATCTTCTTAGCATTCTTTTTAGCATTACTTGCAATAAGCTTTTCATAGTCCATCTTATCAATCTTCTTGTTAAGAATAACCATGATAAATCCTCTTACAACTGCACCGGCAATCCAGTAAAGTCCCATACCTGCAGGAAGAGTGAAGCAGAACCATACTGACATAAGAGGCATAATATAGTTCATAGTCTTCATAGATGCTGCCATCTGATTTCCGGCATCATCACTCTGAGGCTGCTGAGGTGAAAGCTTAACATTAATCCACTGAGTAACACCTGCAAGAATAGGAATTAAAAGTGCTCCGATTCCCATCCAAATGTGTCCGGTAGTGAATCCTGTCTTCATGGTATACCAAGGAGTATCACCAATATTAAGTCCGAGGAAATTATTATACTTTGTAAATAACTCAAGAGTACTATTTGCTGCATTAGCAAATTTTCCGTCACCAAATGCCTTAAGTGAATCCCAATCAGTAGAAGAAGCTCTGTTTAAGCAGTCTATAATAGTATTTTCTACTGTAAATTTAGCGTTTTCCCACTGTTTAGCAAACATTCCTGAATTCTTAAAGCTCTTAACAAGCTCAATTGCTTCAGGATCAGAAGCAATACCATCAATAAGTCCGCTTCCGGTAAATGCAAGCTTAATCTTAGCAACATAACCGGGCATCTGATAGATTACTCTATACAAAGCAAAGAGAATAGGCATCTGAATAAGAAGATACAAGCAGCTACCGGTAGGTGAAACACCATACTTTCCGTAAACTTCCTGCATTTCATTGCTCATTGCCATCTGAGAATCCTGGTCTTTTTTACCTTCATACTTCTTCTGAATAGCTTTAATTTCAGGCTGCATCTTCTGAGACAGCTTTGAAAACTTCTGCTGTTTATAAGTAAGAGGAAGCATGCAAAGGTTAACTATTATTGTGAAGAAAATAATAGAAAGACCAATGTTAGGAATTCCTACTTTATCGAGTACGAAAAAGATTCCTTCCATAATCTTTCCGAGTACCCAAACAATATATTTGAATACCGGAGTAACATTTTGGCTTAAAATAATACCAAAGTTCATGTAGCCTCCAAACCTGGCAAAAATACATATCAAAAATACTAACTAATTCAATATAATTAATTATTTTCTAATCTTCCGTGACCTTTAATCTTTTTGTCAGGTACAGGATCATACCCTCCATGTGAAAAAGGATTACAACGCAAAATTCTCCAACAGGCCATAAAAAATCCTTTAAATGCTCCATGCACTTGAATTGCTTCTACAGCATATCCTGAACAACTCGGATAATAAGGACATTTTGTACCCTTATAAGGAGATATAAATTTCTGATAAAATCGTATTCCTGCTACTAAAAATTTCTTTATCATTTTCAAAAATGAAACCTGTTTCTTCCTATTATATATATATCGAAAAAATAATAAAAAATACTATATATGGAAATACAGAACTCAATAACACAAAATATGTAAAAAATTAATTTTTACAGTTACTAATCATTTTCTTCCTTATTATTATTTTCATTAATAATATGAAGTCGGTTTCCAAGATAAATCAGTGCTCTCTCCACCTCTTGATAATTTGCGGTGGCAGCACCCGGTCGCGCGATAACTACTATGTCTAAACCACTATTAAACATATTTTCATGTAGTCTGTAATTTTCATGCACCAGTCTCTTCACGCGATGTCTAATGATACTGTTGCCTACTTTTTTACTTACACTGATTCCTAAACGATTTCTATCCGTGCTGTTCTTCATAACATACATAACAAATAATTTTGTACCGTAGGATTGTCCATTATGATAAACGGTCTGAAATTGTATATTCTTTCTCAATGAGTCAGTAAAAACCATAATTAATCCTTTTGACTAAAATAAGAAAAAGGCCACATTACTGTGACCTAATCTTTAAGCGGATAAACTCTTTCTTCCTTTAGCACGTCTAGCTGCAAGAACCTTTCTTCCACCGGGAGTGGACATTCTTGCTCTAAAACCATGTACCTTTGAATGAGAACGCTTCTTGGGCTGAAATGTCATCTTCATAATTGAAATATTCCTCCTTTTCCTGGATCATAATCTCTACGATTCAAGAGAACAGCAAGAATGATTTTAAGTTATAACTGTCAAAGTGTCAAGCAAAAACCTTGAAAAACCTTGATAAAATCGATATTTTTTTAAGTACGTCGTTACCGATTATATGTATCATAATAAGCAAAAAATAATTATAAAAATCTTTTCCACAGACTTATACACAATATGGGGATATTTATAACTTTATCCACATTTAATCAACAAATTGTGGATAAAATTATGTAAATTAGAATAGATTGTGGTGGATAAGTAGCGATTTTTAAATAAAATACAATATATTGAACCAATAATTGAGGATAACTAATACACAATATATACATATTTATCCACATGTCCTCATTTATAATAAACTTTATCCACAGTTATACACATTTGTGGATAACTATTTATAACCCATTGGTCATAAGTATCCTTTGAATTTTCATATCCTTTATATTAAAATCAATTCTGTACTTTTTTGCATATAATCTGTTAGGGGTTTTTATTATGGATCTAGTTAGAGAAAATTGGGATGTAATTTGTAATAGTCTTAAAAAAGAATATGATTTGCTTGACACAGCATTTAATACCTGGGTTAAGCCTCTTGAATATTCATATACTAAAAATAACACTGTATTTATTGCTATCCAGAATGATCAGGATATGCATTTTGAATATATTAAGAAAAAGTATACCGATTTATTTAAAATTATTATTAATGAAGTAACCGGTCTCAGCTATGAAGTTGAATTCATAAGAAAGAGTGAGATAGATAATAGTGTAGATTCACTCTACAATTCTGCTCCTTCTGTAAGCAAGATTGATAATTCAAATACTGATTCAATAAATTCAATTAACTTAAATCCTAAGTACAAGTTTGAAGATTTTGTCGTAGGCAGCAATAATAAGCTGGCTTATTCTGCATGTCTCGCTGTAGCTGAAACTCCCGGTGAAGTTTACAATCCTCTCTATATATATGGAGATCCGGGACTTGGTAAAACTCACCTTATGCATTCAATAGGTCATATGATTCTTGAGCAGGATCCTAAAAAGAAGGTTATTTATGTTACTTCAGAAGAATTTACTAATGAAGTAATTAAAAACATGATATCCGGTGATGCATTATCTATGGCTAAAATCAGAGAGAAATATAGAACTGTTGATGTTCTGATGGTAGACGATATTCAGTTTATTATAGGTAAGGATGCAACACAGGAAGAATTTTTCCATACCTTTAATGCACTTCATGAAGCACACAAGCAGATTGTTATTTCTTCAGATCGTCCTCCTAAGGAAATTCAGAATCTTGATGAAAGATTTAAGAGCAGATTTGCATGGGGAATTACTGTAGATATTAAAAATCCTGATTATGAAACCAGAATGGCAATTCTTAAAAAGAATGCTGAAAAGCTTGAAGTAGTAATAAGTGAAGATATTATCCAGTACATTGCTACTAATATAAAGTCTAACATCAGAGAGCTCGAAGGTGCACTTAATAAAGTTGTTATGCATTCAAGACTTAACAGTACTCTTACACCTACTCTTGAAATAGCGGAAAATGCACTTAAGGATATGATTAATCCTGAAAAGACAGTTATTACTGCTCAGAAGATTATTGACACTGTAGCTGAAGTATATGGTATCAAATCATCAGATATTCTTTCTCAAAAGAGAAACCAGGAATATGCAATACCAAGAATGGTAGTAATGTATCTTTGTTTTGATATTTTATCAATGTCCTACAGCAGTATTGCAAAGCTTCTTGAAAAGAAGGATCATACTACAATTATTCACGGCTGTAACAAAATAAAGAGTGATATAAAGAGTGATGATATACTTGTTGCAAATATTGATAATATAAGAAAAAAGCTTTCTTAAATTTTTGATATGTATATCTATGTTCATAACTTTTGAATAAAATTCTAATAACATGTGGATTGGTGTTTATAACCTTATTTAAGGCATTTTAAGCGTTTTAGCGTACTGTGTATTGAATGATAGTTATTCATTCGAAAAATGAGACCAATTCACATGTTTTTCATTCCATTTTTCCTAAATAAATAGTATAATGATAATGGTTTTTCGCAGTTTAAACACCCCCTAATACTAATAAGACTAATATTATTTTATTTATTAATATAATGCAGGGGTGTGGATTTTGTTTTTAATCCAAGGAGTGAATGGAATCATGAAATTCATATGTAGCAAATCAGATCTTCTTAATGGAGTAAATATCGTTTCTAAGGCAGTTTCAAACAGAAGTACAATGTCTATTCTTGAGTGTATTCTTATAGATACAACAAGAGATGAAATATCACTTACCGGTAATGATACAGAGCTTGGTATTGAAACTATCATTAACGGACAAATTGTAGAAAGAGGTATAGTTGCTCTTGAAGCAAAGATTTTTTCTGAAATTGTAAGAAAGCTTCCTGATAGTGATATTACTATTGATGTTGATGCTAATTACAAAACACTTATTACATGTGAAAAGGCTAAATTCACTATTCTTGGAAAATCAGGAGAGGAATATACTTATCTTCCTGAAATCGAAAAACAGAATTCTATTATTATCAGCCAGATGAATTTCAGAGATATTGTTAAGCAGACAATTTTCTCTGTAGCAGATAATGGAGATGATACTCCCGGACAGCAGACTATGAAGGGTGAGCTCTTCGAAGTATTTGGAGATTCTATCAGACTTTCTTCACTTGATGGTCATCGTATTTCTATTAGAAGACTTCAGCTCAGAGACGTATACGATGCTGAAAAGGTAATTGTTCCCGGTAAGAGTCTTAATGAAATTTCTAAAATTGTAAATGGTGGTGCTGAGGATGATGTTGAAATTTCATTCAGCAGCAACCATATTATGTTTGAGTTTGGAAGCACTAAGGTTGTTTCAAGACTTATCGAAGGTAATTTCTTTGATATTGATAAGATGAACTCATCAAATTACGAAACAAAAATTACAGTTAACAGAAAAGAATTTGTTGATTGTATAGACAGAGCATGCCTTCTTGTTAAGGAAGGTGATAAAAAGCCTATTATTCTTAATATTACTGACGGTGTTGTAACAATGATGATTAATTCTATCGTTGGTAGTATGAAGGAAGACCTTGATATTACAAAAGAAGGTAAGGATTTGATGATTGCATTCAATCCTAAATTTATGCTTGATGCTCTCAGAGTAATTGAGGATGAGTTTATCGATCTTTACATGGTTAATTCTAAAGCACCTTGCTTTATTAAAAATAATAGCGAGAGCTATATCTATGTAGTTCTTCCTGTAAATTTCACAACAGTACAGTAGTTTTGTAATAAATGTCGACGCTTCGCGTCGAAAAGGACATAAAATGAGAAATGTAACAATTAGAGATGAATTTATAAAACTTGGTCAGGCCTTAAAGCTTGCCGGTTTTGTTGATACCGGAGTTGACGCAAAGCTTGCAGTGCAGGATGGATATGTTAAGGTTAACGGCGAGGTTGAAACTCAGCGCGGTAAAAAGCTTTATGATGGCGATATTGCAGAATATAATGGCCAGCAGTTAAAGATTGTTGCAAAGAAGGTTTAATTTTAATGATTATCAAATCAATTGAGCTTTCAGATTACAGAAATTATACTTCACTGGAGCTTGATTTTGACAAAGGTACAAATATTTTGTATGGCGATAATGCTCAGGGTAAAACAAATATCCTTGAAGCAATTTATGTTGCCGCAACAACTAAATCTCATAAAGGAAGTCATGACAGTGATATTGTGAGATTCGGATGTGATGAAGCTCATATCAGAACTTATCTTGAAAAGGATAATATCGAGACAAGAGTTGATATGCATCTTCGTAAGTCAAAATCAAAGGGAATTGCCATAGACGGTCAGAAGATAAAAAAAGCTGCTGATCTTATGGGGTTATGTAATGTAGTATTTTTCTCTCCTGAAGACTTAAATATAATAAAAAATGGTCCTGCCTACAGAAGAAGATTTGTAGATATGGAGCTATGTCAGTTGGATAGCTTTTATCTTTATAATCTGAATAATTACAATAAAATTGTAAATCAGAGAAATCAGCTTCTTAAGGATTTGTATTTTAATCCGCAGCTTAGAGAAACTCTTCCGATTTGGGATGATCAGCTCGTAAGCTATGGTAACAAAATAATTGAGAGACGCAGACTTTTTGTCGATCAGTTAAATGATATTATTTTTAATATTCATAAAAAATTATCCGGTGACAGAGAAGAAATAAAGATAGTTTATGAGCCGGATGTTGATGAAAATAATTTCCTCGATAAATTGAAAGAAAATCAGGCGAGAGATATTAAGTCAAAGATGACTTCAGTTGGTCCTCACAGAGATGATTTCGGATTTATTGTTGGTGATATTGATATTAGAAAGTTTGGATCTCAAGGCCAGCAGAGAACTGCAGCTTTATCTTTGAAGCTTTCTGAAATAGAAATAGTAAAAAATATCAATAATGATGCTCCTATTTTACTTTTAGATGATGTATTGTCGGAGCTTGATAGTAACAGACAAAGATTTTTGCTTGATAGTATAGGTGATATTCAGACAATTATTACCTGTACAGGCCTTGAAGAGTTTGTAAGTGACAGATTTACAATTAACAGAGTTTACAAGGTAAGCAATGGTGTTGTAGAAATGATGTCACAATAGAAAGTTAATTTTTAAGTAGTTTTGACGCAGTTATTTGGAGGAACTATGAGCGAAGAGAGTCTTAACAATACAGTCGTAGAAAATGAATATGGTGCTGACCAGATTCAGATTCTTGAAGGACTTGAAGCGGTTAGAAAAAGACCCGGAATGTATATTGGTACAACAGCGAGCCGTGGTCTTCATCATCTTGTATATGAAATTGTAGATAATTCTGTAGATGAAGCTCTTGCAGGTTATTGTGATACTATTACTGTTATTATCAATAACGAAAATTCTATTACCGTAATTGATAATGGTCGTGGTATTCCTGTAGGAATTAACAGTAAAGCAGGCCTTCCGGCCGTTGAAGTTGTATTTACAATTCTTCATGCAGGCGGAAAATTCGGCGGTGGAGGATATAAAGTATCCGGAGGTCTTCACGGTGTAGGTGCTTCAGTAGTTAACGCGCTTTCAGAGTGGCTTGAAGTAGAAATCAAGCAGGGTGGAATTGTATATAAGCAGCGTTATGAAAGAGGAAAGGTTTGTTATGCACTTAAGCAGATTGGCACCTGTGATATTAATGATACCGGTACAAAGGTAACCTTCCTTCCTGATAAAGAAATTTTTACTGAAACAACAGTATTTGATTATAACATTTTGAAGGTTCGTCTTCGTGAGATGGCTTTCCTTACAAAGGGTCTTCGCATCATTCTCAAGGATGAAAGAGATGATGAAAATGCTAAATCTGTTATTACCGACAGTATGATTGAGGAAGCAAAAGAAGCATCTCTCGGTAAGGATGTTGAAGTATCCCAGATTGCTACTTTACTCGGAAGAGCTGAGGCTGACGTTGAAGCTCAGAAGGAAGAGGGAGTTTATGAAGCTGCTTCTGATGAGAACAGTTCTTCAGAAAATAGCTCTGCTTCAGAAGAAAATAAGCCTGTAGAAGTAAAGGGTAAAGTCAGAGAATTCCATTATGAAGGTGGAATTAAGGAATATGTTCAGTATCTTAATAAGAGTAAAACAGCTCTATATGAAGATGTTCTTTATTTTGAAGGCGACAGAAACGGTGTTTATGTTGAAGTAGCTTTCCAGCATAATGATTCTTATAACGAGAGTGTATTCTCATTTGTAAATAATATTAATACTCCTGAGGGTGGTACTCATCTTCAGGGATTTAGAAATGCTCTTACAAAAACTTTCAATGAATATGCAAGAGCAGCTAAGATTCTTAAAGATAATGAGCCCAGTCTTTCAGGTGATGATATTCGTGAAGGACTTACCGCTATTATCAGTGTTAAGATTGAGGATCCTCAGTTTGAAGGTCAGACTAAGCAAAAGCTTGGTAATAGTGAGGCTCGTGGAGCAGTTGATAATGTAGTAGCTGAAAAGCTTACTATTTTCCTTGAGCAGAATCCTTCTTTGGCTCGTTCTATTTGTGAAAAATCGGTGCTCGCACAGCGAGCACGTGAGGCAGCAAGAAAAGCAAGAGACCTCACCAGAAGAAAGACAGCTTTAGACGGAATGGGCTTGCCCGGAAAACTTGCCGATTGTTCGGATAAGAATCCTGAAAATTGCGAAATCTATATCGTAGAGGGAGACTCTGCGGGTGGTTCGGCAAAGACTGCACGAAGCAGAGCAACTCAGGCTATTCTTCCTCTTAGAGGTAAGATTCTTAATGTAGAAAAGGCAAGACTCGATCATGTATATGCAAATGCCGAGATTCGTGCAATGATTACCGCGTTTGGTACCGGAATTAATGAAGATTTCGATATCAGTAAGCTTCGTTATAATAAAATTATTCTTATGACTGATGCGGACGTTGATGGTGCACATATCAGTACACTTTTGCTCACCTTCATTTACAGATTTATGCCCGAACTTATTAAGCAGGGTCATGTATATTTAGCTAAGCCCCCTCTTTATAAGCTTGAGAAAAATAAGAAGGTTTGGTATGCATACAGCGATGAAGAACTTGATAAGATTCTTGCTGAGGTTGGAAGAGATCAGAGTAACAAGATTCAGCGTTACAAGGGTCTTGGAGAGATGGATGCCGAGCAGCTTTGGGAGACAACAATGGATCCCGAAAGAAGAATTTTACTCAGAGTAAATTATGATGAGGAGTATTCTTCAGAAGTTGATGTAACCTTTACAACTTTGATGGGTGATAAGGTAGAGCCCAGAAGAGAATTTATCGAAGAGCATGCTAGATTTGCTACTCTTGATACCTGATAAAGAATTAATACTTAAAGCAGATTTTTGATTTACAATTAACTGTTTATCTATAACTTGTTTTGAAGAAGCTTATTTGTTATAAGCTTGGAGAAGAAGATGGATGATACAATTTTTGACAAAGTTCAGGAAGTAGACTTAAAAGAGAGAATGGAATCATTCTACATCGATTATGCGATGAGTGTTATTGCCGCTCGTGCGCTTCCTGATGTAAGAGACGGATTAAAACCTGTACAGAGACGTGTACTTTATTCAATGATTGAGTTGAATAACGGTCCTGATAAGCCTCATCGTAAGAGTGCTCGTATCGTCGGTGATACAATGGGTAAATATCACCCTCACGGCGATAGTTCTATCTATGGTGCTTTGGTAAATATGGCTCAGGATTGGTCAATGAGATATCCTCTTGTTGATGGTCACGGTAACTTCGGTTCAATGGACGGTGATGGTGCCGCAGCGATGCGATATACAGAGGCACGTCTTTCAAAAATCAGTATGGAGCTTCTTGCTGATATTAATAAAGACACTGTTGATTTTGTAGATAACTTCGATGGAACTGAGAGTGAGCCTGTTGTACTTCCCAGCCGTTATCCCAACTTACTTGTAAACGGTACTACCGGTATTGCAGTTGGTATGGCATCTAATATTCCTCCTCATAACCTTAGAGAAATCATCAATGCAGTAGTAAAAATTATTGATGTATTTGTTGAAGAAGGAAGAGATGCCGAGATAGAAGAAATTATGGATATCGTAAAAGGTCCTGATTTCCCAACAGGTGGTATTATTCTCGGAAACAGAGGAATTGAAGAAGCATACAGAACAGGTAGAGGTAAGATTCGAGTAAGAGCACTTACTGAAATTGAGACTCTTCCCAACGGAAAAACTCAGATTGTAGCTACTGAACTTCCCTATATGGTAAATAAGGCAAATCTTCAGCAGAAGATTGCAGAGCTTGTTAAGCTTAAGAAAATTGATGGAATTACAGGTATTCGTGATGAGTCAAACCGTGAAGGTGTAAGACTTGTTATTGAAGTTAGACGTGATGCAAATGCAAATGTAATTCTTAATCAGCTCTACAAGCATACTCAGATGCAGGATACCTTTGGTGTAATTATGCTCGCACTTGATCATAATCAGCCTAAGGTTATGAATATTCTTGAAATGCTTAAGTATTACCTTGAGCATCAGAAGGAAGTTGTTACCAGACGTACCAAGTATGATTTAAACAAGGCCGAGGAGAGAGACCATATTTTACAGGGTCTGCTTAAGGCACTTGATTTTATTGATGAAGTAATCTCTATTATCAGAAGCAGTCAGAATACTCAGGAAGCAAAAGAGAGATTGATGGCTAGATTTGAGCTGGATGATGTTCAAGCTCAGGCTATTGTAGATATGCGTCTGAGAGCTCTGACCGGTTTGGAAAGAGAAAAGCTTCAGGCAGAGCATGAAGAACTCCAGGCAAGAATTGCTTATTTAAAGTCCATTCTTGCTGATGAAAAGCTTTTGCTCGGAGTAATCAAAGATGAAATCATGGTAATCTGTGATAAGTATGGCGATGATCGTCGTACTCAGATTGGATTTGATGATTATGATATTGCTGATGAGGATATGATTCCTCGTGAGAATGTTGTTATCGCTATGACAAGACTTGGATATATCAAGAGAATGTCTCCCGATAATTTCAAGGCTCAGCACAGAGGTGGTAAGGGAATAAAGGGAATGCAGACCATCGAGGATGATTACATCGAGGATCTGTTGATGACTACAACTCATCATTACCTCAATTTCTTCACCAGTCTCGGTCGTGTATACAGACTTAAGGCTTATGAGATTCCTGAAGGAAGCCGTACTTCAAGAGGTATGGCTATAGTTAACCTTCTTCAGTTAGCTCCCGGTGAGAAAATCACTGCTATGATCCCTGTTCAGGAATACCATGATATCAAAAATCTCTTCATGGTTACCAAGAAGGGTATTGTAAAGAAGACTTTGCTTTCAGAGTTTGCTCATGTAAGAAAGAATGGTCTGATTGCTATTAATATTCGTGAGGATGATGAGCTTATTGAAGTTAAGACTACTGATGCAGACAGCGAGATTTTCCTTGTAACCAAGCAGGGTATGTGCATCCGCTTCAAAGAAACTGATGTACGTCGTACCGGTAGATCTTCAATGGGTGTAATCGGTATGAATCTCAATGATGGAGATGAAATCATCGGAATGCAGAAGATGAGTCAGGGCACCGAGCTTCTCTTTATCTCTGAAAAGGGATACGGAAAACGCACAAGTATGGATGAATTCACCATACAGAAGCGTGGTGGTAAGGGACTCAAGTGTTATAAGATTATTGAGAAAACCGGTGATGTTATCTGCGTAAAGGCAGTTGACGGTACTGAGGAAATCATTATGATGACCACAGAAGGAATTATGATCAGAATCAATGTATCTGATATTAATACCTTCAGCCGTATTACATCAGGTGTTAAGCTTATGAATCTTTCTGATGGAGTAACTATCGCTCGTGCCGCTAAGGTAAGAGACAGAATTTCTAACGGTGAGCAGGAATTCGACAATATTGAGGAAGCTGAAGAAAATATTGTTGAAGAGACCAAGGATGATTCTGAAGTGACCTTTTCAGAGGAAGAGGATGATGAAGAATCAAAGATTTTCCATGAAGAGTCAGAAGGCGAAGAGTCTGAAGAATAATAA